>JAPORV010000239.1 GCA_026710055.1 Aestuariivita sp. | reverse complement strand
AAGTGCAGAAAGTAATTCAATCACAGATTTCTCGGAAAAAAAACTCGTCACAGCATTAAGTATCTAATATCCGTAAGACAGTAAAGCGGAAATTATTAAGTACAAATTGGTTTTCGCATGCCGGATATAAACATAAATAATTTTTGGGCGATTATACCAGGCATCATAGGCCTTTGGGCTTACAACAAGCGACTATTACATACAACTCGTCCTCAGGTAGAAGGCTGGGCATATCTTTTCGCAGTAGTAATTTTTGCTCTGCCTAGCTATTATATTTTTGAGATTTCACCTGTTAGTGAATCATTTAAGTGTTTTTCTGGCGGTGAATGCGGTGTCATAAAGTTTCTTTTAGAATTAAGTCTTTCGATACTGATTGCTGCCATACTAGGTCATGCTGTTGCTTATCTCAGCAATAAGAGTAAATCATCTCTTGATCCATTCCACGAATGCTGTCATCTATGGAAAAATCAAATTGTTTATATCACATTGAAAAATGACAAGGTTTACGCTGCATTACTTCTTGACTATACCAAAGATTTAAGGTTTGAATCTACGATTAGAATAGTGCCTATTTGTAGTGGTTATAGAGATCGGAATAGAGAAGTTAATTGGTCGTTTAATTACCCGGAAGAATACCTATCTAAAACAATTGATGATTCTCAGAGGAAATTAAAGGTCGGCACCATTATTTCTCAAAAGGAAATAATGACTTTCTCCCTTTGGGATGAATCAATCACAAATATTTCCGATATTCACTCATCAGATCATAAGACAATTGATAATTCCGTTTAGCCCTGATTTTGAAGATTAGAAGTATTGCCGAATAACGAGAGGTAATACTGAAGGGAAGGGATGGACTAATGCAAATAGTCCCCAAGTACCCTTTGCATGTTTCCGTACAATCGTATATACTTTCCACCTTTAGTAATGTTATGATATAACATAACAATCTAAACCAAATAGCGAGCGATAGCATATTCACAAACGTAAGGTTTTACCGAAGCCGACGGAGGCGCGTAACAATTAGGTTGGGACAACTACTTTGCGCTAAGACAAACATTGAACTCTCAATTGATTTACTGGCTGAATCGGCAATTCTTTTTTCTAGACGGAATGATTGAGTTGATAAAGTTATATAAAACTTCAAAGGCAATAAGCCAGGTTCTTTTTATCGTTTTTCTACTTGCAATCGGAGGAGTACAAATTGCATCGGCACAAACAGCCTTGCCATCATGCCATGCTACTATAACATTTTCTGATGATGATGGCGTAGATCCAACTATGGATATTGACAAAGATGACGACGGCTTGATAGAAATCTGTGATTTGGAGGGTCTTTATGAAATACGTTATCAATTGGATGGCACTGGTTATAGAGCTTCTGCCGATGCGTCTGACATTATTGATACAGGTTGCGGTGGTGGCGACGATGGAAATAGCTGTGTTGGTTATGAACTGACAAAAAGTTTGGACTTTACCGATAGCAGTAGCTATCGCACAACAGCCAACAAGATTATATGGACTATGGGAGAAGGTTGGCGGCCGATTGGAGATTCTTCTAATGCTTTCAGTGCACGATTTGAAGGCAACGGCTATGCGGTATCTAATCTTATGATTAACAGAAGTGATGTTGATGGAGTGGGCTTGTTTGGTTCTATACAAAATAGGGCTGAAATTGCTAATTTGGGTTTGCCCAATGTAGATATCATAGGATCCTCTCAAGTAGGCGGTTTAGTCGGTTCCAGTTTCGGTTCCATCACGAAAAGCTATACGACAGGTTCTATTACAGGGGATAGTAGTTTAGGCGGTTTGGTCGGTAATAATAGAGGTACTATCACGAGCAGCTATACGACAGCTTCTGTTACCGGAGATAGTAGTTTAGGTGGTTTGGTCGGTAATAATAGAGGTTCTATCACGAATAGCTATGCGACGGGTTTGGTTTCAGGGAGACAGAGTGTAGGTGGTTTAGTTGGTCGGAATAGAAGGGGCACCATCACGGGCAGCTATTGGAATATCAATACCAGTGGAATAAGGACAAGTGCCGGTGGTATGGGCATAACTACGCAGGCATTGCAACTTCCAGCAACGGCAACCGGGATATATATTAATTGGATTAGTGAGAATTGGGATTTCGGAACTCGTAGCCAATATCCGGTTCTCAAACATACTAATAGCAATATGCTGTTGCTTGGTCAAGGAGTTGGTTTAAGAGACTTGGAAGTATTAACAGTTGGTGCGAGATTGACTCCGGTTTTCGGCGCCTCAACCACTCATTATGTTATAGGTTTTCCTATTGATGCGCGCAGTGTTGATCTGGCATGGAGGACATACAACAACGATGCGATGATTGAAATCG
>JAPORV010000152.1 GCA_026710055.1 Aestuariivita sp. | reverse complement strand
GCGATCATATCCTCCCGAGCGCGGGTCAAGTCCCGCATCGCCTCCTGTTCAGGACAAGGTACCCACACCGGTGTTAACTCACCGGCCCGATGCAGCCGGGCCCGTTTCAACGCGTCCCGACGATCCGTCTTCACCCTTCCATCTTCCGCCGTCGCATCTGAAATTTTTGCCGACTTTTACAAGTAGCTCTATTTTTAAGAGCTTGTGATTTGTTTTAGAGTTTTGTAGTAATCTGTGTTGAGACCAGTGATTAGTATAGACAATTGGAAGAAGGAAAAGAGTAATGCAAGTTTGGAGATATTGACGTTGAATTATCCAGAATTAGCACTTTTTATCGCGGGTAAATGGCGGAAAACGACTTCAAAAATTCCGGTAATTAATCCAGCAACAGAAGAAGAAATTGGTGAATTGCCTTGTGTGGCCGAAAGCGATTTAGACGATGCTTTGGAATCTGCAACGGCTGGTTTTTGGACATGGAGTCGTACTGCGCCACGTGAGCGAGCCGATATTATTATGCGTGCTGCAAAGCTAATGCGCGAACGTCAAGAAGAAATTGCGTACTCAATCACATTAGAGCATGGTAAACCACTAAAACAAGCGCGGCTTGAAGTCATCCGTGGAGCAGAATTTTTTGAATGGGATGCTGGTGAAGCTTTGCGCACTTATGGACGAATTATCCCGACTGCTTCGGGAACCAAGTTTGCGGTGCACCATCAAGCAATTGGTGTCGTGGCAGCATTTTCTCCTTGGAATTTCCCGATGAGCCAGCCTGCACGGAAGATCGCTGGTGCTTTGGCTTCCGGTTGTTCAATTATTTTGAAAGCGGCAGAAGAAACTCCTGCTGGTGCTTTTCATATTGCCAAAGCTTTCCATGATGCAGGATTACCGCCAGGAGTATTTAACCTTGTATTTGGTAATCCAGCGCAAATTTCTGAATATATTATTCCAAAAGATCAGGTCAGACTTGTTGCTTTTACTGGTTCAACGCTTGTTGGCAGGAAACTGACTGCGTTGGCCGCAGAATATGACACGAACGTACTCATGGAATTGGGTGGACATGCGCCAGTGGTGGTTTGTGAAGATACTGATGTTTCAAAGGCTGCTGAATTGGGCGCTATACGGAAAATGAGAAATGCGGGGCAGGTTTGTACATCGCCGACACGCTTTTTTGTTCATCAAGATGTGTTCGATTCGTATGGGGCACAATTTGTTAAAAGAGCTGCACAAACCATTGTTGGTAATGGGTTAGAGGCTAATACTGAAATGGGACCATTGGCCAATAGTCGTCGAGTTTCAAATTTGGAAGAGTTAGTTGAAGATGCTCGTACAAAAGGGGCGATAATAGCAACTGGTGGAAATAAAAAAGGAAAAAGAGGGTATTTTTTTGAGCCAACTGTTCTGATGAATGTACCCGAAGAGGCAATGATAATGAAGGTGGAGCCTTTTGGTCCAATCGCTGTAATCAACCTAGTGACGTCACTTGGGCATGCAATTCAACAAGCAAATGCGGTGCAGTATGGTCTTGCTGGATATGCATTTACAAATCGCGCTGATTATATTGATCGGTTGATTGATGAAATGGAAGTAGGGAATCTCTCCATCAACACTCTTGAAGCATCTATGCCAGAAACACCCTTTGGAGGCGTCAAGTCCAGCGGATATGGTCGTGAAGGTGGAACAGAAGGTCTGGAAAATTATCTTGTTGTAAAGAATGTTTGGCATTCAATTAATCCCGTCTGATGTTTCGGAAACAAAAAAATTAGCGAATAACCTATAAAACCGCGTCCTTCAGGGTTGATCCATTTTTAACAAAATTTCAAGTAAAATAACCAGTTTGCGTTATTTTACTATTGAGCCACTTGCAAAAGTCGGTGGAAATTTTAGATGTGATGGTGGAAGAAGGAAGGATGAGATAATATTTCAGCAATCGCTCGATGGATACAAGTCCCCTGAAGCCGATTTCTCAACAAAATCAGCTCACATCATCACCATAGTGGGCAAAATATGAACATCCGCGCAAGCAGAACCCGTCGACGGCATGTGCCTCAACGCCAAAGACAGAATAAACGGTGCTATCAGGTGCGCAGTCTTCGTCACTGATCAACAGTCAGAGCGAAAATACCGAAAAATAAATGACACGCAACCTTCGCCGCACCCCGAACCCGGAGATGACGACCCCCATAGCTGTCCTTTAACGCCGCGTTCACTCGCTCAACACGGGAGCGTTGCTTGAACCGCTCTTTAGACGGGTCAACATGACCCGCTGAGCGTCAAGCAAGGGCCTCAAGACGCAGATGCTCTCGCAGGGCCGCATTCCGGCGAGGGTTCGGGTCAATGATGGCCACATGCCCTGATTGA
>JAPORV010000246.1 GCA_026710055.1 Aestuariivita sp. | reverse complement strand
AATTCCCCAATAAATTTGATATTGCGATGAAAAATATTCATATTTTTCTCTTGGTAGTCGCCAGAAAGGGGGGGGGTTAACAGACACTAAATAAAAAAATTAGCGGGAATTGCTGGGGAATTATTCGAATAAATCTCCAAAAACATCAAGATTACGAGGATTGTATAGATTCCACCCTTGTTTTTCTTTATGAAGATTTCCTTCTACAGAGATAATTAGTTTTTTATCGTGCGCTCTTGTAATTTGAGAATAGTCTTTTTCAGAAAAACTAGCAGTAATAGCGCATGGTTTTTTATTGATAACTGAACTGATTTTCACTGAACCTTTAGTGGCAGATTTATCTCTATTTAATTCATAAACATAACCTTCAATACGTTTGTTAGAAAAATCGGGTTGGATAGAGCATTTTTGTTTATTTTCAAGAACTTTTACAGCTTCTTTGAAAATGCCGGCGTCAGATTGAGTGAAAGTTGTCGTGCTTTGAGAAGTTTTTTGTTTTTCTGGTAAAGGAATTGTTAGAGCCCAACTTACTGAAATATCTAATCCATGCCCAGTTTCGATAAGTTTGACCATAGATTCACATAAATCTGCATTTATTCCTTTGTCCATTTTTTCTTCGAACACGGCAACATCTTTACCTTTACTTATTAAAGTAATCGCTTCTTTTGAGGCGTATAGTCCAGAAACAAGTTGTCGTGTAGCTAATCGATTATGTGGTTCTGATCTTGGTTTAACGTCAATTAAACTTCCCTGATTGGAAAAAGACATTGGAACTAATACATTTATAATAAAACTACCAGGTTCAGTCTGCCCTAATCTAATTTCTTTTCTCCATCTTTTCATTCTAGCGCTGTTTTTTACGCTAGATTTTTCCTTTCCCGGGTGAAATTTTGAATAAGCTATGTTAGTCATAAGTTTCAATGTTTCTTGAAAAAAAGCAACGCCCTCTTCAAAAAGAATAGAATGATCTTCAGATTGATAAGGGGCTCGAATTCGTATAAGATCCATTCCAGCTAATGACAGATCTTTAAGAATAAAAGATAGATGACGGTCTTCTACATCGCTAATAGTTTTTGCAAGTTGTAGAATTCTTGTAATGTAATCTGCGTATTTTTTTGAAATCGGTAGATATGCAATTGCATTTTTATCAATCTCAGATTCGTATATTTCAAGAGTTTCATTATATGAAACTCCAATTTTATGCCAATTATTACGATTCAAATATGCTTTTGCATGAGACGGGTTAATAATCTTGGCGACGTCTACGTCTAGTTGAGTAATCATAATTTTTGTCCCCGCAGATGCTCTATAACTGGATTTAATCCAGAAGAACCAATTCTTTGACTATGCGGAATTATAATTGTTTTCGATTTTTGTTGAATAAATTCTAATTTTGATAAAGATTCCCACCAAAAACATTTTTTTATGATTAAAGATTCAACAGAGCATTTTAACCATTTTTCCTCTTCTGAAGGAAATTGAAAAACAAACAAATATAGAGGCACCATTCTCCCGATTATCATATCTTCATAATTTTTTTGTTTGACGTTATAATGAAGACCATCTTCTTTGATTTTCGGGGAAGAAGTTGATTTAACCTGAATATCGAATTGAATACGTGGACAATATTTAGTCCGAATATTGACATCAACGCTATCGACATCTGGTCGTATATTTTGAGTAAAGATATGTCCGGCTTGAGCAGCAATAGCAGAAAGACAAGACAAGGATAGATACTCTTTTCGAAGATTATCAGAAAGAAAAGATTTCTTACTCAATGAAAGATCAACCGTTTTATAAAATCTTTAAAAGAAAACTCGATAAAATATCAAGAATTATTTTCAACACAAAAAACGTATTTATCTGAAGAGCCACTTTCAAAAGTCAGTGGAAATTTTGTATGTGATGGCGAAAAATAGGCTTATATGGGATTTAAGCAATCGCTCAATGAATACAAGTCCCCTGAAACCGATTTCTCAACAAAACCAGCTCACATCATCAACATAGTGGGCAAAATACGAACATCCGCACAAGCAGAACCTGTCGACGGTATATGCCTCAACGCCAAAAACAGAATGAAGGGAGCTGTCAGGTGCGCAGTCTGAGTAACTGATCAACAGTCAGGGCGAAAATACCGAAAAACAAATGACACGCAACCTTCGCCGCACCCCGAACCCGGAGATGACGACCCCCATAGCTGTCCTTTAACGCCGCGTTCACTCGCTCAACACTGGCGCGTTGCTTGAACCGCTCTTTAGACGGGTCAACATGACCCGCTGAGCGTAAAGCAAGGGCCTCAAGACGCAGATGCTCGCGCAGGGCCGCATTCCGGCGAGGGTTCGGGTCAATGATGGCCACATGCCCTGATTGA
>JAPORV010000066.1 GCA_026710055.1 Aestuariivita sp. | reverse complement strand
CTACATGTTCATTCTGCTTTTCAAAAAAATGCCCGAAAACGAGCAAAATTTGCTTGAATGTAGAGTTTTGCAAGTACCTCTATAGTATGGGAATTTAGGTCAATGATTGTTGTTTTTGAAGTTGAGTGCGGTTCTTTTGGAGGCTAGGGTTCTGCAAAATACATGAGCAACAATAGTTATTTTGATTAAATGTAAACCAAGTTATGTTGTATTTGTCTGCATTGCAAACTTAATGCTAAACGTCGCTTCCGCAGCATTCCTGATCCAATTGTCGGTCATCGAACCAGTATTCTATGACTATGTTAGTGAAGATCACGCAAAACGGTTTTGTTAATCTAAGGAATGTTCTTATCTTATATAAATGATGTGTCGCAATTTAGAAAGAGATCAGTAAACTTCCTTATTATTTTTAGCGTCTTTTAATCCATAAGTTGCCTAAAAATGCAAATTCGACTATCACTTTCACATATTGAGAAAAGGGAGTCAATGACATACGAGAGCATTTCCCGAGAAAATAGGCAATTTTAATCGAGCATAACAATAACCAAGTGCATAAATTGAATTCACTAATTCATCATTTCTTTGGTGTTACTCAAAATGAGCTCGGGGAAGTCACGCTTAACCCGGTCTATATCCCATTGAATTCTCGTTAAGAAAACGATGTCGTTGTCGTGATCATGGGCGATATGAACTTTATTCAAATTGATAAATTCTTCTATTTTTTGCTTATCGCCGGTGACCCATCTTGCAGAAGAAAACTGAGATTTTTGAAACTTAACGGGTAGATCATATTCGAATTCTATTCGGCTAGAAAGGACATCAAATTGTAATGGACCCACAACGCCGACAATGTACCCCGAGCCAATTGTTGGCTTGAAGATCTTCGCTGCACCTTCTTCAGCGAATTGCATAAGTGCCTTTTCAAGATGTTTGGCTTTCATCGGGTCAGTTGCCGTAATACCTTGTAACAATTCGGGTGCAAATGAAGGCAAGCCCGTTATCTGAACATATTCACCCTCAGTTAATGTGTCACCGATTCGTAACTGACCATGATTGGGAATACCAATAATGTCACCGGCCCATGCTTCGTTTGTCACTTGACGATCTGATGCTAAAAATAACACTGGATTTGAGACCGATAAAGATTTTTGTTGACGAACATGAGTTAATTTCATACCGCGTTTAAAGTGCCCGGATGATATTCTAATAAAAGCGACTCTATCGCGATGTTTCGGATCCATATTCGCTTGTACCTTAAATACAAAACCAGTGACATTGTCCTCTTCTGGACATATCTGACGCGAGTTAGCGGGTTGGATTTGTGGTTCTGGACCAAATGTCCCGATACCCTTCATTAGTTCTTTAATGCCAAATGAATTTATGGCAGAGCCAAACCAAATCGGGGTCATTGTTCCTTGATGTATTGACGATAAATCCGCTTTTGGTAATAATTCTTCCGCCATCTCTAATTCTTCTCGGAGATGATTAACTTGTTCGGAAGATAAGTAATTCTTGATTACTGGATCATTTAAGTTGGTGATTTTTAGGGTGTTGGCAATACGGTTTCTATCAGATCTATTCAGCAGTTCGAGTTGACGTTGAAACAAATCGTAACATCCAATAAAGTCTTGCCCAGAACCAATTGGCCAAGATGCCGGTGTGACATCAATCGCGAGTGTTTGTTGGATTTCATCAATGATTTCAAATGTATCCCGACTTTCCCGATCCATTTTGTTGCAAAAGGTAAGAATTGGTAAATCACGCAGCCTACAGACTTCGAATAGTTTTCGTGTTTGAGACTCAATCCCTTTGGCACCATCAATTACCATTATTGCGCCGTCAACTGCGGTAAGAGTACGGTATGTATCTTCTGAAAAATCCGAATGTCCCGGCGTATCAACAAGATTAAAGCGAAAACCTTCGTAGTCAAATGACATAGCCGATGCAGAAATCGAAATACCACGCTCTTTTTCCATCGTTATAAAGTCGGACTTTGTTTGCCGCGCTTGTCTTTTGGCGCGGACTTGTCCTGCCATCTGGATCGCTCCACCGAAGAGAAGAAATTTCTCTGTTAAAGTTGTTTTTCCCGCATCAGGATGGGAGATGATCGCGAATGTTCGGCGTCGTGCGACTTCTGGAGGGAGATTGGGACGATTGGATGATATTTCTAGCATAGGTGCTATGGTGATAAAAAAATACAGCAAATGGTTGAGTGAGTAGATTTAAGTTGATAATTGAAAAGATCAATGTTATTTTAGTAATAGAATTTTTGAAACCTTATTTGTAGAGGTTTACTTTGATCAATATAGAGCCGCTTGCAAAAGTCGGCAAGCATTTTGGATGTGATGACGGAAGAAGTAGGGGTGAAATAAGATCAAAGCAATTGAT
>JAPORV010000314.1 GCA_026710055.1 Aestuariivita sp. | reverse complement strand
GGCGAATCTTGCGTGATGAGCAAAATTCGACAAATAATGATCGTGTCATATCAATGGTTTACAAAATTCGTCCCACACCATATAAGAACCACATCCATAACGAGTGTCATTTGAACTCTAAGTCTTCGATAAGACTAGAAAAAATATCCTGAAAATAACATTAAAGTCTCAATTTTGGTGCGGAAATTTTATGAAAAATAAAAGAAGAAATATTCTAACGGGAATTGCTGGGTTTTTTACAAACACTAATTATAATTTTTGGGAAATCTTTACCAATCTTGTAGAAAAGCCAACTTCTTACATCGAAGTCACAAGAGTGTGCGCTAGCTAGTTCATGAAAAAATTATCAAAATTACCATATTCGGTTTAACATAATTTTGATCTATCGGAAGCTCACGTGCTAAGCACTTTGATCTTACGGTTAAGCTCATGTAGCCAGCGGAGCCTATCACCGAATCGGTCTGGTATACCGATAATAAGTTGATAAGCGTATAACTTTAGTTGGCTTTACTTCTATCGTCTTTTGCGGGATTATGCGTGAAAAGCCTCAATGAAGTTCAGCTAGATTTCACAAGTTATTGGAGTTATGAAAAATCACAGTTCATCAATACTTTAAAAATTACTAGCTCTGCTTATATGATAATGCAAGTATCCCAGATCGTTCGCTTCTATTATCAAACTACCACACAATTTGAATTCCGAAAGAACAGTGATGAGTCAAACAATTTTTATTACCGGTACTTCATCAGGCATTGGAGAAGCTACAGCTAAACACTTCCAATCTAAGGGTTGGAATGTTACCGCAACAATGCGGAATACCCAAAATGGTGAAGCATTATCAAAACTAGATAATGTTTTGATAGAACATCTTGACGTAACTGATGCAAAATCTATCCAAACCGCATTTCAATCAGCAATTGATCAATTTGGTCAAATCGACGTGTTGTTAAATAATGCCGGCTATGGAGCTTACGGTCCACTTGAGAGCTTCGGAATTGAACGAATACGTCGTCAATTTGACACAAATGTCATTGGCTTATTGATGGTTACCAAGGCCATATTGCCGCATATGAGAGCGAATAAATCGGGAACAATTGTTAACATAAGCTCAATTGGTGGTCAAATGACCTTCCCGCTCGGAACTCTATATCATGGCACTAAATTCGCGGTAGAAGGTTTATCGGAAGCACTACACTACGAACTAGAAGCTGTCGGTATAAAAACCAAGATTATAGAACCTGGTATGATTGCAACTGACTTTAACGGCCGCAGTTTTGATTTTGCAAATGATCCCGCGATTGAAGACTATCAGGGAATTGTCAGCAATTTCCTGAGCGGGTTCAATAATAATTCTATGCAGCCATCATCTCCGGAACTCGTTGCGGAAGTCATTTGGAATGCTGTCACAGATGACACCAATACTCTTAGATATCGAGCAGGTGCTGATGCTGAAATGTTACTAACAAATCGTAAATCTTACGATGATGCTACCTTCATCGGCGGATTAAAACAACAGATGGGTCTTTAACAATTTAATGGCTCTAATGGCTCGATACTTGTTTTTCAGTGCTCGGCCTATTTTGGCTCCATCAAATTTGTTTTCTTCCACCAAAGTCGGTGATTTGACAAAAATTAAATTAAGACACCGTTGATGAAACGAAGTTGGGGAATTATTTCCCTTCTACAAAAGCTACACAATTATCAAATGCCATCGCGCTCGTATCGGCAAGCACGTCAAACGTTGTAATTCTTAAGAAATTACAAGAATGTAACGTTTCCGTACCGACCAAATTCTCTTAAACTTTGGGTTCAAATACATTAACATCTAGCTTTATTCCTTAAATTGTTTTTGGGAGATTATAATAAATAGTAATATTTTTTCTGTAATCTCTGAGAATGTTACTACTCTGTTTTTGTCAAAACTCGACGAGTTGGAACCAGATTATTTTCTACCAAACGGAAAGAACGCACTGGACGAAAATACCGCCGTTTATCGTTGTGTTATATCATTGATCTCCCTTAAAAAAATTCAATAAATTCAATAAATTCAATTGATTATAAGTAACATACAATAAAAATGTTTTGAAAATCAATAAACTATTGATTTTACTGGCTAAAATAAAAAAACTACTTTAAAATCTGGTAAAATTGTGGAGGATAAATTCTCAATTTACCCCACTATTTGAAATTATTCGAACAAAACGATAAAATGCCGCATAAAGAGTTACGCGGGTATTAATATTTGTCACATCAAAGCAATCTCTACAGCAATTCCCGCTAACTTTTTTTCATGATGCCGTGCAGGTGATTTTTGCATCAAAAAAATATCCACCTACCCAGCAGGCATGACAACCCTCGGATTGAAAAACCCGATGAAAAAAATGACAC
>JAPORV010000204.1 GCA_026710055.1 Aestuariivita sp. | reverse complement strand
ACACACCATCATGACGGACAAAGGGTGCAGACAGCCCGGAAGGAGAACCCTCGTTCACCTTTGCGGCACATCCCCTCGGGATCTGTGACCCGCGTTTTAAGAGAGAGGCAGCGCCACGACGAAAGTGACGTCAGGCGGTACCCAACGACGTAAATGCCGACACTCAACAATCCCTCCGAGCGCGCGCCACGACGAAAGTGACGTCAGGCGGTACCCAACCCGCGGATATCAGCGTAATCCACCGTCGAAAAAGCTGTCTGCACCCTTTGTCCGCCATGGTCTTGTGCGGAGGCATACGATGACATATGAGCCACATAAATCAACCGGTCAATCCATATCAGGTGATGGACCGGGTGCGACGCTCATCGGGAAGTGCGGCAAAGGAGGTGCCCACATTCTTGAGCAACCCTGGCATTGATGGATGCTTTGGGAAAGACTGTTTCATGACCCTGCTCGATGTTGATGATGATTGCGAGCATTCTCACATATTCAACTCAAAAGTCACCGAAGAATTTTTCAATGATTTTTGTAAGCAATTGAAATGATTGAATAAAAATTAGTGGGAATTGCTGATATGTCTGTTCCCCCACCTCCTAAAGAAATAAACTCAAACTCTTTAACGTCTGGCAATATTGAAAATGAAAATTGGGGTTCTGAACGTAAGCTGAAAGAGCAAAAAACTGATAATAGTGTTAGATTTCTTTGATTTATACTTTAAATCATTAATTTTAAGAGAATGGATACCACAAAAATCTTTAATACTGATTGATGGAAGATGCAATTGTGGGGTTATTATCTATCAACACTTTAAAGGTAGGCAAAACTGCCAATAACAAATATAGACTATAGCGGCGTTTTTGACAAGCAGACATGGAATTCCTCCAGGAATTCCCGCTAACTCGGGTGAATAGTAACGAGTGTCATTCGAACGCTAAGTTTTTGAGAAAACTAGAAAAAATGTTCCAAAAATAATATTAAAGTCTCAATTTTGGTACAGAAATTTTACGAAAAATAATTTTTGTAAATTGTGTAAATATATGAAAATAAAAGAAAAAATATCCTAGCAGGAATTGTTGGAATTCCTCGTGCTTTGATGAAGAATGACAGTAAGGTTACTGAAGCCAATGTAGAGTGTATTCTGGATATATTTATTCTCTCTTTTATTTCAAATCAATCTGTAAATCCTGTATGGTTTTTTGTTGATTGTTTATCAGTAAGGATTGGAAACTATCAATTATGAAAAAAGAGGTAACAAAAGCTATTTTTCCTGTGGCTGGATTAGGCACAAGATTTCTTCCTGCAACTAAATCTATACCAAAGGAAATTATGACATTGGTTGATCGCCCCCTTGTACAATATGCGATTGACGAAGCACGCTCGGCTGGAATTAAAGAGTTTATTTTTGTTACATCGCGTGGAAAAGGGGCGTTGGAAGATTATTTTGATCATGCTCACCAACTAGAGTACGAACTTCGAAAAAAAGACATGAATGATCAGTTAGCGATACTGCAATCAACAAATATGGAAAGTGGCGCTATTGCATATGTTCGGCAACATAAGGCATTGGGCTTAGGTCATGCTGTTTGGTGTGCAAGGCGACTGATTGCAAATGAGCCATTTGCTGTCATTTTGCCTGATGATGTGATTGCGGCAGAGAAGCCATGTTTACAACAAATGATAGAAATCTATGCATCTGTTGGGGGGAACGTTATTGCAACGATGGAGGTGCCACATAATAAAACAGCATCTTATGGTATTCTTGAAGGTTTTGACTATTCTAGCCCTGTTTTCGAGGTAAAGTCGATGATTGAAAAACCTCAATCTGCGCAAGCTATCTCAAATTATGCCATTATTGGTCGTTATATATTGCAGCCTAAGATTCTAGAGAATCTTGATAGAATGAAGACAGGCGCAAATAATGAAATTCAGTTAACAGACGCGATTTCTGAGGAGATTGGACATGATAAATCGGGGGTTTATGGTTTTCAATTTGAAGGGAAAAGCTTTGATTGTGGGTCAAAAATTGGATTTTTGAAAGCGACGGTAGCGTTTGGTTTATCACATAACGAATTGCGGGATTCGCTATTGTCTTATTTATGTGATGTTGTGGGGGCTTCTAAGTAGTGTCTGTAAAAAAACCCTAAATTCGATATTAAAACGCTGAAAAAGTTGACTCTTTTGTCATTTTTCTCTGGCGAAGATTGCGGGTATTTGATACAATATCAGCAATTATCACCAAGATTTGCCCCAAATCAGCAAATCTTCGCCAGAATCTCACAAAAGAAAGGTCACATTATGCGCACATCCTTCGCAATACAACCCCTTCTTGGCAATACTGCCATCGAACAACTCAGCTTTGACCCTAACTCCCGCGATGATACCGAAGTTCTCTG
>JAPORV010000052.1 GCA_026710055.1 Aestuariivita sp. | reverse complement strand
AACACTCCGTCAACTGGCGGTTCACAACCGACGGTGCCCGCATCAAACTCAAGTTCCTATATCCATCAATACAATAAAAATAGTATACTAGTGTCTGTTAAAAAAACCTTCTTTTCTGGCGACTGCCGAGACGAATATGAATATTTTTCATCATAACGCAAAAATTCTCACATTCAGCATAAGATTACTTTACGTGTCAATTTACATACTAACACTATGCGCTTTAAGATAAATCATAAGATTTTCTTTCAAATAAATTGCACCATAATCCTCTCCTTTATTTAAATTTTCTTGTAAAATCTACCAAATTCAGTATTATTTTCGAAACTACAGAGAGATTATTAGCCCTTCATTATGTCTAACCTTGGCCCCCAATATCTAAAGAACTTTGTTATTTGAGGTGAAAAATCCGCCGATTGTATTCGTGAGTCTTAAAAATCATTCTCAACAAATCATAGTTTGCATTTGCGGACGGTACAGCGATGAAGAAAGCACACAAGTCATTCAGAGGCACCCAAGTGTCGATAAAATTCACTATTGAATAGCTAAAATCACCTGCATCAAATACTATCCTTTTGCTTAACTTTGTTAAAATATTTTTGACATTTGAATAAATTATTCCCGAAGTACTAACAAAATGACTAAATCAAAATCCTATGTTTGTCATTCTTGCGGTACGTCTTTTTCCAAATGGTCAGGATGTTGTGACAATTGCGGTGAATGGAATACAATTTTTGAAGAGGTGCCGATTTCCACGGGTCCGAGTTCTAAGTCTCTTGGAAATAAACGTGGTGAGAAAATCTCACTTACAAATCTCAACACAACAGTAGAGGCACCACAGCGCATCGTATCCGGTCTTAGTGAACTTGATCGCGTATTTGGCGGTGGCCTTGTCCCAGCATCTACAACGCTCGTAGGTGGGGATCCAGGCATCGGTAAATCAACTCTGTTGTTACAGGCAGCAGCTAATTTTGCGATTACAGGAATGAACACATTATATGTGTCGGGAGAGGAAGCAACAAGTCAAATTCAAATGCGGGCTCAACGCCTCAAATTGTCAGATGCACCGGTAAAGCTCGTCACAGAAACAAACCTACGGGATATTATGACCACACTTGATGCAAACAATCCAGCGCTCGTGATTATCGATTCAATTCAGACAATGTGGGCAGATAATGTCGAGAGTGCACCTGGTGGTGTATCGCAAGTACGTGCAACAGCGCACGAATTAACAACCTTTGCAAAGCGCAAAGGTACATCAATTATTCTCGTGGGTCATGTTACAAAAGAAGGCCAATTAGCTGGTCCACGCGTTATTGAGCATATGGTTGATTCCGTCATTTACTTTGAAGGAGAGCGTGGGCACCACTTTCGAATCTTACGAGCAGTAAAAAACCGATTCGGCCCTGCTGATGAAATTGGTGTATTCGAAATGACTGGACAAGGATTGATCGAAATTAGCAACCCGTCAGCTTTGTTTTTGTCGGAACGTGGCAAACCATCACCGGGTTCGGCAGTATTTGCAGGCATTGAGGGTACCCGCCCTGTTCTTGTTGAAATTCAAGCACTTGTTGCTGCTTCACCGCTCTCTCAACCGCGTCGCACTGTTGTTGGTTGGGACACTGGTCGCCTTGCAATGGTCCTTGCTGTATTGGAGTCACGATGTGGTATACCTTTTACCGGCTATGATGTATATCTCAATGTCGCGGGTGGATTGAAAATTACTGAACCAGCCGCAGACTTAGCTGTTGTGGCAGCGCTTTTGTCAGCAAAAGAGGATCGCGCACTGCCTATCAACAAAGTTATTTTTGGGGAAATCAGTTTGTCAGGAGCACTTCGGCCCGCCCCACAAACGCAAAACAGAATAAAAGAGGCTTTGAAACTTGGGTTTACAAGTGCTATCGCACCTACAGGAAGCAAATTTGACATGAAATCAGAAATACAAATGATGCAAACTAATGACCTCGTCGAATTTATCGATAGCTTGTTTATCATTAACTAGTGTCTGTAAAAAAACCCTAAATTCGATATTAAAACGCTGAAAAAGTTGACTCTTTTGTCATTTTTCTCTGGCGAAGATTGCGGGTATTTGATACAATATCAACAATTATAACCAAGATTTGCCCCAAATCAGCAAATCTTCGCCAGAATCTCTCGAAAGAAAGGTCACATTATGCGCACATCCTTCGCCATACAACCCCTTCTTGGCAATACCGCCACCCGTCAGCTCACCTTCGACCCCACCTCCCGCGATGATACCGAAGTTCTCTGCTATGCCTGACAGGCCTTGTGGTGCCATCGTGACGCCCGTGACACGGTTCTCGGTCTGATTGAAGAATATCATAGCCAGCAGGTTGATCGCGAGAATGGTCGCCCTGGCATGACGTTCTGGC
>JAPORV010000448.1 GCA_026710055.1 Aestuariivita sp. | reverse complement strand
AATGGCAAATTGCTTGAGATCGCTGAATTCCTTTTCGTCCAGCCCCAGGTTTTGGACAGTCAGTTCCTCATATTCCTTGATGGTTGGCACGTTTGATCTCATCTATTCTGATTTTCTTGTTCTTTTTCTTCCTGGGATGGCTGTTCAGCAGGCCCATAAATTTTTGTGTAATTACCCACTTCCTTCAACTTGTGGTCAATTTCAGGTGACAGTTCATAAATTTTGCGGTCGGTGTCGACAAACTCTGATTGCTTGAATAAACCTTTACTTGCCTTGCATTCCGAGATAAAGCCATTTTTATTCAACACCAGATCAATCTTCTCCCAGTTATCGTAAAAGTATTCCTGCAACAGAGGGATGATCCTGTTTTTGAATGTCTTGGCCAATGAAGCCATATCTTTGGCGTTCTCGTTCAGGAAATACGTGTGGCCGATCTGGTGGTCACGGTCATGCAGCACGCAGATACGCTCATTTATGGCAGTAAGTAATGCTTTAAGGTCCACTCCCTCAACTGTCTCCTTAAAAACCTGCGGATCAGGCATCATCTCAACAAAATCAAACCTGCGCCGTAGCGCAGTATCCAGCAGGGCAATGGAACGATCGGCGGTATTCATCGTGCCGATGATGTAGAGGTTGTTGGGCACGCCAAAGGATTTTTTGGAATATGGCAGGGTGGCAGTTGCCTCGTCCTTCTCTCCAAGCCGGTCCTTCTCTCCAAGCCGTTTGGAAACTTCGATTAGAGTGATGAGCTCACCGAATATTTTGGCGATGTTGCCGCGGTTGATTTCGTCGATGATGAGGACGTAGTTTTGCTTCGGGTTTTTCTTGGCTCGGTTGGCAATTCGCCTAAAGATGCCTTCGGCAAGTTCATACTTGATATCGCCCTTATCCCCTTGCTCTCCGTCCTCCGTTTTCTTCGACAGTACCGGCCTGATGCCTTCAATAAAATCTTCGTAGGTGTAATTCTGGTGGAAGGTTACCATTTCGATTTGGCCGGCTTCCTTTAGTTTATTGAATTGCTCTTTTACCTTCTTACGGTCTCCTTCGTCAATGCTCACAGGCGTTTCTTCAATTATAGCCACGGCGCGATTGACAGTATTCCAGGTTTTACCCGTACCGGGCGGGCCGTAGAGGATTTGGTTCAAGGGGTGTTTCATAGTCTTTAGTTCTGGCTCGTGCGGTAATACGTCAGATGCAGATTCTTTTTCGATGGAGTCTTTCGTCAAATTTTCGATGAACTCAAAGGTGGGTGTATAACAGTCTGTGTCTTTGAAGGCTTGATATACATCATATTTATGGGCGCAATAAAAGCCTGGTGGTCGTCCTACACTTCCGCATAACTTCGTTCCTGCTTTGTTTATCCACAAAACATGAATTTTTCCACCTTCGTAGTATCCTTTATCAGCATAGTCATTTTTCTCAACAATACCGATAGCCCTTCCGTATCCTCCTTTCCTGACTAAAATAATATCTCCTGGGGTAGGTTTTTCCAGAGGATACTTTTTCTTGCCCCCTTGCCACCCGGTATAAACCCAATTATTTCTGTTGAATCCTTCATCTCCCTCAGCGTCCCAATAATCTCCTCCACCGTCTCCAGATGCTTGTGAGCTAATTTGAAAAAACTCTCGGTCTGAGCTATTAGGATGATGTAAGATGCCACACGCCCTGTATATCTCATAAAATTCACAACCTGGGAAAATGCCTTTTACCTTTTCTAAAGCATTTTTGTAACATTCCCACCCTTGCTTCTTGATAGCAGGTCCTAAAGAATCTTTCTCCTGCTGTTTATACCAACGATCATCAATGGGCATGAACTGATTGGGATTGATTAAAAACAGGCATTGTGTCAGGGTTTTTGGACCCATATTCTCAATTCCAAGAACCCTGGAAAAGAGTTCATCATCTGTTTCCGCTTCATCATTGTACTTCTGTGACCATTCAAACAGGCCCCATAAAGAAGAAGGATCATCAGCATCGGACTGCAGAGCTAGCGGAGGGTAGGTATCTACCCCAACGTCAGTAGGCACATCACAGGACATCTTGTATTCTTCATGGGCTTCTTTCAGTTTCTCCCTGTTAGTTTTTTTGGCCAGAAAATAAAAAAATGAAAAAGGATCATCACTGTTCTCATTGTCAGCTATTTTCCTTGCCTTACTTTGGAAGCCTTTCAGATCTCCTTTAGCTATTTTCTCCGCCAGTTCTCGAAACCAAGGCACCCAACTGTATATCTCTTTCATATCTGCATCTCCGATTTTTGTAGTTTTACAGTGCTATCGTGTAGGGATAAATGCGCGGTAATTGCAGCATTGTATTCTGTGGGGGGGGGGGGGGGGGGTAATAGATATTTCATCCCCTGCGCCTCTTCGCACATGTCCGCCTACACAGGGCTAGAGCTGTGCC
>JAPORV010000210.1 GCA_026710055.1 Aestuariivita sp. | reverse complement strand
TTAGCTTTTCCACGATCGTCTCCATGATGAGGTACTCTTTCTTTCCTTTTATGTAATCTCATAATCTCAAAAATACAAAAGCGTTTCTTCCAAAAAGAATAAAAAGTGAATCAAAAAAAATAGCGATAGTGTTAGAGTATTTGTTGTTTTGTATTCCATATTTCATAATCTATCCAATCATATTAACGGAAGTTTGTAGGAATTTCTATCAAAAATAGTATAAAATACTAATTCTATTTTTGTAAGTCCTTGATAATCAAGGGGGTTTTTTGTTAAGGGTGTAGGGTTTTTCTATGTTGTGCTTTTTATGTGCATTTATTGATATTTTTTTGTCCCTTGCCGTCCAAAATCATCACTCATGTATATCCGCTCTCGAACCAATCATTTAAAAAACGGGAAACAACAAACTAGTTATACTCTCGTTGAAGGCCATCGGGTTGACACGAATTGTCGTAGCAGAACATTGCTCAATCTAGGCAAAGATTTTTCCATCCAAAGAGAACATTGGCGATCCATTACCGATGAAGTGGCCCATCGACTAAGGAAAAAAGAAAAACGAGTGCTTCAAAATGAATGGCATGAACAGACGGTTGAAGACATCATCAAGCGACTGAAAGAGAAAAACTATGCGATCGATGGGCCGAGAGATAATCGATTGCGTGTGATGGTTTCTTTGTTGCGTTTGGATGATTGTCGGTCCGTGG
The DNA here is from genome assembly GCA_026710055.1 of Aestuariivita sp. GTDB lineage: Bacteria > Pseudomonadota > Alphaproteobacteria > Rhodobacterales > Rhodobacteraceae > JAPORY01. The sequence continues at coordinate 1,709 of JAPORV010000210.1, read as the reverse complement.
GTGGGGAACGTCTTGCCATGCATGCCATGGCCATGCTGGGATTTCAAAAAGCTCTCCAATCTTTGGGGTGGTCTTCCAGAGATCAAAAGATGGCCTCTATCTTGGTGATGGGACGCATGCTGTTTCCAGGCAGTGAGTTAAAAACCTATCAATGGATGTTGCAAGCTTCTGGTGTTTTGGAAATACTGGATTTAGAGTCCCATCCGCCATCATTGACTTCTCTTTATCTCACGGGGGATTTACTTTATGAACATAAAAACCAATTGATCCAAGAACTATTCAAAAAGGCTCAGGGGCTCTTTGATTTCAAGCCGATGGTGTCTTTTTATGATTTGACCCATGTCTATTGCACGGGACAACAGGAGCATTCGGATCTCAAAAAACACGGTCGCAGTCAAGAAAAACGCAGCCATTGTCCTTTGGTGTCTTTGGCTTTGCTGATGGATCCATCGGGATTTCCAGTAGATGTTCAAATCCATGAAGGGAATGTCCGTGAACCCAAGACCTTGAAAAAAGCCGTTGCGTCATTAGGGACAGACAAACCATTGGTGGTCATGGATGCGGGGATTTCCACCAAAGAAAATCTCGATTTTTTAAAATCGCAGGGATTGGATTGGATTCGTGTTTTGCGAGGTCAAAAGCCGGCAGCACCTCAAGGGAAACCAGACGCCAGGATGACATTGGAAGGGGGAACCGTATTAAAAGCTTGGTCCATGGAAAAAAAAGATGGGGAGCATTTGATCTGGGTCCATAGTTCCCAGCGTCAGAAAAAAGAAGAGGCCATTTTGGAACGTCATCGCACCGCTTTTGAGACCGCATTAATCCGTCTCCATGAGGGACTCTCGATGCCCAAACGGATGAAACACTATGATCAAGTCATGCGAAAAGTAGGGAGACTGGAAAAAAAGCATTCATTGGTGGCTTGCCAATATCAAGTCACGGTTCATAAAGATAAAACAAGTGATTTGGCGACCTCCGTGACATTTAAACAATTCATGGGATATCAACAGCGGTCTGAAACAACGGGCATTGGTGTCATACGCACCAGCATGGTGGATTGGCCATTGAAAAAAGTGGTTTTGCAATATATCCAGCTCAATGATATGGAGCAGACTTTTCGGTGTTTGAAATCCACTTTGGGACTGCGTCCCTTACACCATCAAATCGACATTCGGATTGAAGCCCATCTATGGATCAGTATTTTGGCTTATTATGTGGTGCATTGCATTCGGAAAACGTTGCGAACGGGTGACATTGATAGTGATTGGTCCACCATTCGATGGGCATTGAGTTCTTGGCAACGAGGCAGTGTCACACTCTATCAGACCAAAACCAAAAAACATAAGTACCGAATGGATGCTCAGCCGAGCATGGCTCAGGGAGAGATTGCCAACATCTTAGGCATGCCTATCAAAAGGCATCTAAAAAAATGGGATGGTGTCCCAATCGACCGGGCCATGAGTTTTCTCAAAAAACCTAAAACAAAGAAACCCAACGCAAAAGAAAAATCAACAATCTGAAATAATAAGGAGTCTTCGAGTTTACCTCAATACTATTTTGTAAAAACACGCCTTTTTGTTGTGCATTTTTTCTATTGCGCACTCTCAAAGTACCGTAAACATGGGGTTTTGTGAATTACGTTCACAAACTTCCGTTAAGTGAATAAACCAAATAAAATTACTCAGTCATAACCTCAATTAGTAATCAAT
>JAPORV010000330.1 GCA_026710055.1 Aestuariivita sp. | reverse complement strand
ACTCCGTCAACTGGCGGTTTACAACCGACGGTGCCCGCATCAAACTCAAGTCCCCCTACCCATCAATACAATAAAAATAGTATACTAGGAACGGACACGCCGACAGGTTGTGAAGCGGCTTTTTTCCTACCTTGCGTCCCATTAACAGGATAAACGACCAATGTTAACAGGTGCACTGGTTGTCCTTTCCTGATGCAAGGTATTTAAGTTCCAAACAAATGTTTTCCGAGAATAATCGCATTCGTCGCACACGTAATCATACAGACGGCCGAAATCGCAAGATGGGGGACAGTGACTTCGATATGGGGAACATCGGGTGCGCAAAGAGGAGTCGAAGGACTCGATGGCTTCCGGGGCCCACCTAGACTGTATAGGATTAAATCAAGGGTATCACCGGATAAACCATAGGTCCATCAACGCATGAATATCTTCATCACTAATTGACAACTGTTCGCACGGGAAGGGCATTGTTCTTTGCCGTCAGTTGGACGCGTATAGGCATTCTTTTTAGTGTATTGATGAAGCGGTCGGTATTAGACACTATGCAGTGTTGCACGAGTTCTATCGGAAACGGTGTGGAGTCTTTCAACTCAAGACACCTGTATATGGGAAATCGGATTTTTCAGTTACCTAAATCTTTATCATCAATGGCGTCACGCACTTCAAGCACCCCATTAAGTCGCTCCAATCCTGGCCATAGCTTTTGAGCTCCGGGCAACAGTTGTCGCGTTGACGGATGAGAACCGACCAATATCAATTACAAACGTTTGAATGCCAATCCTGTGGTACCCCGATTTCTCCATCAGATGACGATGCCCTTGATGCTTCAATAACGTCTGCAGCAACTCAATATCCGCACGAGCGTACAGGTCAGTTGCCGGAAGATCCGGATGGTCTCGCGCCCGTTCGATCATATGTCCCACGCGACACGCTGTATCGACATCAAACGCCAGGCGTTTTGGGTAATCAGAGGCGGTATCAAGGCGACGGTCTTTAAGACGCGTGCCTGTCTTGAGAGTTTTAAACCAGGTTTCAATCGTCCAGCGTTTGCGATACCCCTCTCATATCGTTGTGGCAAACATCGCAGGGGCTTTGTCCGGTTCAGGTTGCTCTGTAATGAGTCAGAGCCCGTGTAAGGGTTTGTCTTTTTCTGCGACATTACCTTCTGTGGCAGAGACGGCAAAGAGCGACAAGGTCTGTTGATGTTTTGCAGCTTGTGGCGGCAGCGCATTAACTGAAAAGGTGCGGAGTTCCAGCCGCGCCGGCCGCCGGAATGGTGAGTGCTGTGATCGTCAGAGGTGACCGTGTTGTGTCATCGTCTCAAAGGTCATTCTCTTGCCCATTGGACAACAGAATACCTTGTTGTGCTGACCGGCTCACACGGATTAACCCATGCGCAATGCCCCGGATGCCATGGAATCAAGTTTGTATTTTCTGGATAGGCCAAAACCCAACAAAGAACAGCTCGGACATGAGGTCAAAATTGCGCTCGCCGCCACCGACTTTTAAAAAGAGGTAACCACCTCAGTAATGTGATCGAATGATTCTGACCTCAATATTCACTGTGTGAAAATGCGTCCATATGCAAATGGCGATCAGGTGTTGATTGAAATCCAAACGGTGATTCCGCTCCCTGAAATCGCAGACCACCAAATCCAAATCTAGAAAAAGTGCCAAAAGATAAGAAATGTTAGGAGACGTCCCAAGTCGAACATCACAGTGACCAATACATCTTTCAATAACTTGAGCAAACGCAACATGATGCTTCGCTTGATCTTAGAGGCTATAAAATTCAATTAAACACCCGATATGATTATAGGTGCTGTAGCCAAATCTGACAAAACAAAGCTCCTCGAAATTCTTCATGGCGAACTTGCAACGACACAAGAAGGGGTTCAAACACTTGAATATAAAGCGCAGAATCCCAAACTCTATTCCTACGCGAAGGATGAGTTCTTTTGTTCAAACGGGAAACCCTATGTTCTGAGCGATGGTACAACAACGCCTTTTGTGGCTAACTCGCTTCGTGATACATTTCTGAATTTCAATATTAAAATGATGAGATTGAAAATCAATGAATGCAGTTTGAAATTAACTGATAATTGCAAATCAAACTAAATTTTATACAGAGTCATATAAGCTCATTTACGCGCCTTGGTTTTAAGCAAGACTTTGTTATGTGATTATGATTTGTATGAGCATCAAAATTAATTTGAGCAACTCCCTAGTATACCATTGTTATTGAATTGATGTTAGAAGCTGGTAAATTGTTGTCTTATTTGTAGTGAATGATAGTGATTCGTCTCACTAACAACAATACCCAATCCCGATTGGTTTGAGCAGGGCCGTTTCTGAGGTCGCAACATCGACGACGGATGAGGAGATAACATATGAGGCATAATGATGAACCCGAA
>JAPORV010000091.1 GCA_026710055.1 Aestuariivita sp. | reverse complement strand
GATCAAGGGCAAGTTGGACAAGTTCAGAACGTATAACGACAGCAATCGCCTGATCGTTCGTCCCGCCGGTGGAAACGGGATAATTCCGTACTGGACCCACGATGAACTGATGGCGACCGCTGGCGCGAAGCTGCGTCGCCTGATCATGGTTCGCGGAGAGAAAGACGGCCGGAAAATCCGGTTTACCCGTGCCGACGCGTACGAGAATTTCCATCTGGCGGATTTTATCTGGGAAATCATGAGCGGGACAATCGCGATTGACTTTGACGTTCGGGCGTACGTTCCGGGCAGCAAACGGCTACGCAATCACGGAACGAAATTCCGGGTTTCCCCGGATGCGGTCTGCCGTCTCTATCTCAAAAAAGATCGGATTGCGGGCTAGGGGCGTTAAGTATATAGGCCCCAAACGTTTCATAAAATTTCAATGGCTTCTCCACTTTAGAACGATTAAAATAGTTACGAACGGATTATAGCCGTGATAAGATATGGTTTTGAGGTAGCCTGTGTTGCGGCAATATACTTTTGCATATTTTAACATTCAGAAGTACCCAAAAATCTTTTATTTTGATTGTTGTCAAAAATCACTAAAAGTAAAAATTTTCATTTTATTGCCTGCCATATAGATAATAATTTAATTTCCATAGCTCATTGCCCAGTCCCAGTACATCTCGCGCACTTGTCGTGTTATTGGTCCTGATTGATATTGTCTGTCGTCAAAACAAACTACAGGGGTTACTTTTGACATATTGCCTGACATAAAAACTTCATCGGCCTGCCTGAAGTCATCAAAGCTCAATACGGCTTCGTGAATAGTGATGCCATTATTCCGCATGTTTTGAATATGTCTCGCTCGGGTAATTCCCGCAAGGAAAGTACCATTTGTAATGGGAGTAAAAACCTCTCCATCTTTTACCATAAAAACATTAGCAGTTGCTGTCTCTGCAACGTTACCCATGGCATCCGCAACGAGAGCGTTGCTAAACCCTTTTGCCGTAGCTTCGGCAAGCATTCTTGCGTTGTTTGGGTAAAGACAACCAGCCTTCGCGTTGACGACAGCATCCTCCAAAACGGGTCTACGAAACTTCGTGGTTGTTAGCGAAACTGTGGCGGTCGGAGGGGCCATTGGTACTTCTTCAAGACAAATAGCGAAGCCAGTTTGATCAGGTTGTGGCAAAATAGCGGTCGAGTCGCCATCAATTCCCCAATACATTGGACGAATATAAACTGCTGTGTTTTTCGGGAATAAATTCAAGCCTTCTTGAACAATATTAGAAATATCACTCGCAGAGATCGTTGGTGTTAGCATTAAGGCTGTCGCTGAGTTATTTAATCGCTCACAATGTCGGTTGAGGTCTGGTGCTTGTCCGTCAAAGTATCGCGCACCGTCAAAAACAGAACTCCCAAGCCAAGAACCGTGATCAGCAGCTCTTATAATCCTGATATCGTCGTTGTGCCAAGACCCTTGAAAATAGGTCTTAATGTTGTTTCCAAACGCCATGGTATTTTTTTCCAAGAATTAATACGTGTTCTTAAATCTATTTTAAGTTTGAAAGCAATTCAAATAATGAAGAACTGACTCGCGGGAACTTGATATGCATTTGAATAGCTACTTATCAACATAAGAGTTTTTAAAAAAATTGATGAGTATTCATAGATTATTCAGTATTAATTCAAGTAAATCAGTTGTATTTAAGTTTGTCGCAAATTGCCATCGGATGAACTGGTCGTTTAATTTTACATGCTCATTTGTTGATTTTTTGGTTATTTTTCGACTGAACAACTAGAAATTCTGTCTATGCACTCGGGATGGTGTTACCTCATGCAATGATTTGTAAGGTAAATATATTGTCATTTGGACGGTTGGTTAAGTAAGATAAACTGTAGATTGTTTACTTTATGAATGCAAATCAAAAACTATCTTTGTCGATTAGTGTTCGGTCTTAACAAAAGTTATTGATGGTACCTATTATTTTTTGTTTGTGGGGAATGGCTTACAAAACTCTTCGGTATTGCGATTTTGCTTTTTTTGTTTATTGAAAGCGGGTGCAATCGCGCATATATCAACCTTATCATTTATTGTCTGTTAAAATCCCCCTTTTCTGGCGACTGCCAAGAGAAAAATATGAATATTTTTCATCATCATATCAAACTTGTTGAGAAATTTGATCATTCAACCGCCGATTACCCGATGTCCGGTGGCCTCATCAGGCCGACATTTCCGCCAAAATGACGCAGCAGACGGACTCCGCCTGTCCGGTCAGAAGCCTCTTTTTTTGAATTGATGATTAAGCGGCGCGACGTTGCTGGCGCTTCAGACGCTCTCGCTCTTTCTCACGAATAAGACGTCCCAGTCGCACCAGGTTGGCCGCAATAATGGAAATGCCCACCATACGAGAGAACCCATCAGCACCATACGAGT
>JAPORV010000060.1 GCA_026710055.1 Aestuariivita sp. | reverse complement strand
ATTCATACTGCCTCCTGACGAAAACACAACATTTATGAAACCCATATCCTCAAACTACCATATGAAGCCTGGTGCACTTCACAGTTGAACGGGCGAAATTTAAAATTCAACGGCAGGTTTAATCTCGACTTAATGGCTTTTGAGCATGCATATAGCGATCTTAGTAACCGTTAATGCAATCAACTATGCAACCCAAAAGTCAAACAAATTTCTTTTCATGGATATAGCTATGCTTTTTTTGATATTTCGACCGCCTAAAGGTCTATTTTTTATTCTTCTAACCCACTGAAAATTGATATGCGAAAGGTAAATCACAATGACAGTAATTTCTCACATCTGTGCTCGTGAAATCATAGACAGCAGAGGAAATCCTACTATTGAGGCAGATGTTACCTTGAGTAACGGGAGTTTTGGGAGAGCTGCTGTACCTTCCGGCGCATCTACCGGGGCACATGAAGCCATTGAGAAACGGGACAATAATAACTCACGCTTTAATGGGAGAGGTGTGAATGATGCGATTAAATCTGTAAATGAACAGATTTCCGAAGCACTCGTTGGTTTGTCAGCTACTGATCAAGAAAATATCGATCAAACGATGATTGAACTTGATGGAACAAATAATAAAGCTCGCCTTGGGGCCAACGCAATTCTGGCTGCATCACTTGCAATCGCAAAAGCTGCTGCGCAACAAACAGGTCAACCTTTATATCGCTACATTGGCGGTGTTTCCGCACGTATATTACCTGTTCCCATGATGAATATTGTCAATGGTGGGGAGCATGCGAATAATTCTATCGACATCCAAGAGTTTATGATCATGCCAGTCAATGCTGGATCATTTCGTGAGGCAGTGCGAATGGGGTGCGAGGTCTTTCAGACTCTTAAATATAATTTAATGAAATCCGGCTTTGAAACTGGGGTTGGTGATGAAGGTGGCTTCGCGCCAAACCTCAAGTCAACGCGCGCTGCATTGGATTTCATTTTGGAGGCAATCACAAAAGCAGGTTATAAACCAGGTGTTGATATCTACCTCGCACTTGATTGTGCATCGACTGAATACTATGAAAATAAAATGTACAATATGTCTGGTGAAGGAAAAACGCTATCATCAGAGGAAAACGTTGCTTTTCTTGCCTCACTCGTGACAGACTATCCAATCATTTCAATCGAAGATGGGATGGCTGAGGATGATTGGAATGGCTGGCAAAAACTAACTAAAGCACTTGGTGAAAAGATACAATTGGTTGGTGACGACCTATTTGTAACCAATGAAAAACGACTGGGAGAAGGGATAACGCAGGGATGTGCCAACTCCATTCTCGTAAAGGTTAATCAAGTTGGCACTCTCACAGAAACATTGAAATCAGTTGACCTTGCCCATCGCAACAACTACACAACTATCATTAGCCACAGATCTGGCGAAACCGAAGACACGACTATTGCCGATTTAGCAGTTGCGACAAATTCTGGTCAAATTAAAACAGGATCGCTTGCCCGATCAGAACGATTAGCAAAGTACAATCAGCTCATGAGAATCGAAGATGCTTTAGGAAAAACCGGATTATTCGCAGGTCATCGTATTTTGCGGTAATCATTAACTTAGTGCGAATCAGAAAAATGCCTTAATATCCATAATTCTTGTCACAACAAGTTTAATGTGCGTCGAAATCTATTCAGAATAACCCCCTACCAAAAGGCAAAAACAACACCAAACAAATCAATTAATCTCATGAGATGCTAATCATTTTTTACGCGAGTATGTCAAAAATGATAAAAGAAGGGCAAAATTACGCGAATTGTACCTTAGAAATCCAATTAAATACCATGATTGTCCAAAATATCTGGGAAACGCAAATGCTGCAGATGATACCGCGATCTTCGACAACCTCTCTACCGCTTGGTGAATGCCCCTCCCTTTGGGGCTTATATACTTAAATAAAAAAACACTATAAGTGGTGTAAATAATCAGAAATTTACTGATTACTTTCTATATTTGGTAGTTTGTTTACCTAAGTAGTGTCTATTAAAAAACCCTAAATTCACTGGTAAAAAGTTGAAAACATGTACTTTTCTGATGCGTTTGCTCTGGCGAAGATTTCCGATATTTGGTACAATTCCTTAATATCTTACATCACTACTGTCCCATAAACTTTATTCAGATTTTGAATAACTATTTGATTAATAGATTAAAAAAGAATTTAGGTGTTATCGATTTGAACGTGTAATCCATGTTATTCATAATCTCGAACCATTTTTTGGGGCATTGCGTTATGAACACTGGAAAATGAGTTTTTGCACAAGTCATGGATCACCTCCCCATGCACAATCTTCGTCGGTCTATTGATCGTTATAAGGGGCATTGCTTTCATCGTGCGGGGCTATGTTCAACCGTTGTGCATTTTCGCTCCCGCCGCGCGACCC
>JAPORV010000175.1 GCA_026710055.1 Aestuariivita sp. | reverse complement strand
GTCGGGATTGTCGTAAACGATTTAGTGTGCGTGTCGGGACGGTGATGCAGGATACCAAGTTGGGGTATCGTATCTGGGCGATCGCTGCTTATATTTTAACTACGGGCATCAAGGGTGTTTCCAGTATGAAATTACATCGCGATTTAGGGATTACACAGAAAGCAGCCTGGCATTTAGCTCATCGGATTCGGAAAACATGGGAAGTCAATCAGTGCTTATTTTCTGGACCCACTGAAGTGGATGAAACCTATATGGGGGGCAAAGAGAAAAACAAACATGCGGATAAGAAGTTAAAAGCAGGAAGAGGTGCTATTGGTAAGACCATTGTAGCAGGAGCTAAAAATCGAGAAACCAATCAAGTGCAAGCTCAAGTGGTGGCGAATACAAAAACAAAAACATTAACTGATTTTGTCAATCAAACCACTGAAAAAGAAAGTGAAGTATTCACGGATGACTTATCTTCGTACCACCAATTAGTCAAAGATTACATGCACCAAAAAGTGAAGCACTCGGTCAATGAGTGGGTGAATGGGGATGTTCACACCAACGGGATTGAATCGTTTTGGTCTTTATTGAAACGTGGCTATTATGGGACTTATCACAAGTTATCTTCTTGGCATTTGGATCGTTATGTAACGGAATTTGCTGGAAGGCATAATATACGGGGCATGAATACGATGGAACAAATGAATGAGATAGCTAGTGGGTTTGAAGGCAAGCGGTTGACTTATCGAATGTTAAAAAAAAGTAATCCGAATTATCAAGAGTTGCCAAGTGAAATTAAATAGTCTTATTGTTGGTGACGCTGTCAATATTTTAAATAAATATCCGATAGATTTTGTTGATTTAACGGTGACTAGTCCTCCTTATGAAAATTTAAGAAATTACAATGGGTATTCTTTTAATCCATCATCGATGTTATCAGCTATATATCGAGTAACGAAACCTGGTGGCGTTTGTGTTTGGGTTGTAGGTGAAAAAATTAATGGAGGTCGAAGTTTATCAAGTTTTAGACATGCTTTTATTGGTAAAGATTGCGGTTTTATCGTTCATGATGTGATGATATATCAGAAAAAAAACACGCCTTTTCAACGCAAAAACGCATATACAAATTGTTATGAACTAATGATTATTTTCGCTAAAAAGAAACCAAAAACATTTAATCCACTGAAAGAACCAACCAAAAGACATGGATGGGAAACCGCAGTATCTAATAAAGGTCCTGATGCGATTAATCGAAAACGTCCTGTAGAATTAAAAAAAGAAAAAACTAAAAATAACATTTGGTCATACGCTGTAGGACTTGGTGGAACAACTTCTGATAAAGTAGCTTTTCAACACCCTGCTGTTTTTCCTGAAAAACTAGCGGCCGATCATATTCTTTCATGGTCAAATAGGAATGATGTCATACTTGATCCCATGTGCGGTAGTGGTACAACATGTAAAATGGCTGCATTACATCAACGTTATTGGATCGGTATTGATATATCAAAAGAATATATTGAGATTGCCCGTCAACGTATTTCTAATATTGAATTGTTGAATCCACTTGAAGTATGATAGGCTCTGAACAATGGGTTGTTATTATTGCTGATGGACGTTTAGCAATTGTGCAAAAACAAACAGAAAGAGGTGTTGAAGTCCGATTTCCACTTGGAGGGCGTAATCAGCTTTTACCTTCGCAAGATGTTCGATCATTTAATCCTCTTGATTATCCGATTCAAATTCATCATACAAAACGCAAGGAGATTAAAGCTAAAGGAGAAATTCCAAAAGATGAAATTGAGAAAGTTTGCAACCAATGTTTAAAGTTGAAACCAATCTGTAAATTTGCGCCTAATCAAACGAGAAAAGATGGATCTACCATCTATCGTCCAACTTGCATTTCTTGTCGAAAAGGTATAGATGGTGTTAAAAATCATAAATTACGTAGAGATGGAACAAAACCAATTGAACCAGTTGTTGGTTCTTTTTGGCAATGTCCTATTTGTGAAAAAGAAGGTATTGTCAAAGTTACCGTTAAGATAGTATTGGATCATGGCCATTTAACAGGTGACGCCAGAGATTATATTTGTGATAGTTGTAATACAGGATTGGGAAGATTTAGAAATGGAAAAGATTTTTTAAGAAATGCTATTAATTACTTAAATCAATGGGAATCAAACGAAAATGATTAATTTTACATCATGAAACCAAAATCCAATCCTCGTGGCCGTCCTAAAACCAGAGATATATTGAATCTATCTCAATCGATACCTACTGAATCACCAGAAGCATTAGCGAAATTGATATTATCAACACCACCAGAAAAAGTGCGATAATTTTCTTTTTTTTTAAGTGGAATTTGGGCACTCAGGTATATAAGCCCCTTATGAAACAGGCTTGGAACCTGATTTTATCTTGAAAGAAACCCCTTTTAACCTT
>JAPORV010000429.1 GCA_026710055.1 Aestuariivita sp. | reverse complement strand
TCAACTAACTGCACTGCCAATCCCGACACCCTGTCCACACGTGCCGGCACATCCAGCGCAGGGGGCACCGAGGTCGATTGCATCAACGGACGTGAGGACGCCTGCTTGCGGGCAGCGCCCGGGGGTAACTTTATCCGACCCGCCGTTTCAAGTTCCCGTCACGCTGCAATGCAACTGGATTCCCGCAGCGTTCCTCGGGCATCCACAAACGCAAAACGTGCGCACACTGCGCGCGCAAAGGCCATGCGTCCCGAAAAGGTCGTCGGGGCTGGCATCTCGGCTCAGGTCTGTTGACCTTCCGGCGAAAATAATGTCTGGCGGATTGGTGCATGAGGGGTCATGGTGAGGGAACTCCGAATGAGAAAATGAACAATTCGGGCTCTTATCACCCACTTTTTGAGGCTTGTTGAGAGCTAATTTAGCCTATGGGCAAGGTGCAGCACGATCATCAACCGCCGATTGGCCCTGCGACGGATGATCGATCGGCTGGCGCCGAATGATGGAACCATTAAGTTTTTGTTACGAAGCGGGTCCGTGTGGCTACGGTGTCTATCGGGAGCTCACCGAGTGGGGCATCATTGCGATGTCGTCGTTCCGGGTCTGGTGCCGAAAGGGGCGACAGATCGGGTGAAGACGGACCGACGCGATGCGTTGAAGTTGGCCCAGCTGCATCGGGCAGGTGAGTTGACACGAACTATTTTTATCTTGAGACTATTTACTTCAGTTGTAAACAAAATTATCTTTCTATTATGTAATTTTCTAAAACTCTTAAGGAGAGAAGGCCAACTGCCTTTTTACTGCAAATGAAAAATATAACTTTAGGTCACGAAAATAATAGACCCGAGGTTGAAGGAATAAAAAAAGAAGGCGTCTCTGAACTCAAAGAGTTAAATAAAACAACTGAAGCGGCCCATACAACAATAGCCAACAATCCTGACGATGTAAGAAGTGTCGCCCATTCTGTAGCGGCAATACGTACCGACCCTCAAATTGAGGATAGAGACATCAATCTAGGTATCGTAACAGTTCGTGCGGACACTCATCGTTCATACGATAGTAGGCAGATAGCAAATTGGTTCATTAATTGCGCCAATCATGAAAAAATGCCCTTATCTGTAATGAAATTAGTAAAACTCGTTTATATGGCTCACGGTTGGTGCCTAGCCGCACTAGACCGTCCTTTAATTATGGATGAAGTGCAGGCTTGGGACTATGGGCCCATAATTCCTGATATCTACTATACATTTAGAACTAAAGATATGTATAACGCCATGCCAACTTTTTCAGTGACAGAAAAACCATTAGAACCAATCATAACGCAATTATTAAAAGAAGTGTGGGAATTATATAAAAATAAAAGTACTTCTGAGTTGTCTGACCTTACTCATATAGAAGGTGGACCTTGGGATAAAGTATATCGCCCGTCAAATAGATTTAGTAATATTCCAAAACAAATGATTGCGGCTCACTATAAAGAAAAAATAAAAGCAGCGCAAAATGGATGAAAATTCTACACTTCTGCCGAAAGGAACAGAGGAAGAAGAACAACGAAACTTAAAAGAAAAAGTTAAAAATCGCATTCAAACCCAACTTGATAGCCAAACCTGGCAATTACGTACTCTTGCTTTTTATGGTTCTGTCATTGTGATTTTAGGGATAACTCTACTTGAAATTCTTATTGTTAGAGTTTTGTTAAAAAATCTTAAGATAAACGATTTTGAAGTTATAAATGCTACACTTGCTACGATAGTGATTGCCCCAATCGCCTCTATTACTGCAATTACAATTGCAATATTAGTAGGAGTGTTTAGAAGATATCGTGGTAATGAACTCAGTAATGCCAGTGGTGTTCTAAATAGAATAACTGCAGAAAATTGACAAAGACCAGTCCTAGGACTGGTCTTTGTCTTTTCTTCTATCAACCCTCCCCTTCGTCAATCGCTTATAGGTCAATTGTTTCCCGACCATCATACCGACCGTTTTCTTCATAATCTCGAGCGTATCTTCTTCCCGCCGGTTCTGACGAGTTGCAAACTCGTTTATATACCTGTGCAGGTAATTTTCCGACATCTTATAGAACGTACTATGGCACCCACGCTTTGACAGTGCCCAGAAGCTCTCCTATACCGTTTGCATCGCCATACCGTCTACGAACTGCTTGGCACTGTGGGTTACATACTCATGGTCGTAGTACGGCATATCTTTATACTGAACTTCCGTGGAGTTTTGTTGATTTTTTGGAAAATATCAATGAATTCAGAGTGTTAAATCATATATTACGTGATTTTCCTTTGTTTTCCTGTCCATGTTAATTGTTGATCACTACGTCACATGAAAGAAATAAATTGTGTCTATAAAAGAACCGAAAAATCAGTATTAAAACGCTGAATAACTTGACTCTTTTGTCGTTTTTCTCTGGCGAAGATTGC
>JAPORV010000494.1 GCA_026710055.1 Aestuariivita sp. | reverse complement strand
CCCGGATCAGGAAGCTTGCATAGAGCATTTGGAAAAGGTGCGCTGGAATGGAAAACCGCATTGCCCTCATTGCGGATGCACTCATGTCGCGCAAAAGCAGGACGGCGACCGCGTGGGACGCTGGAACTGTCATGGCTGCAAGTCAAGCTTTAATGTCCTTTCCGGTTCAATATTTGAAAAAACCCGCATTGAACTGCAAAAATGGTTTTTGGGAATAGCGATTATCATAAACGCCAAGAAGAGCGTTTCAAGCTGCCAACTGGCGCGCGATCTTGACCTTACTCAACCCACCGCCTTGCGCATGCAACGATGCATTCGCGCGGCAATGATGACTTCCGACAAGAGTTTCCTGCAAGGCATTGTGGAAGCCGATGAGACATATGTTGGCGGAAAGCCCCGCAAGGGCAACAACCGCGATAACGACAAGCCCGGCAAGCGCGGTCGCGGAACAAAAAAGGTTCCGGTTATAGGCGCAGTTGAGAGGGGGGGGGCTCGGTCTTTGCCCAAGTAGCCGAAAACCTGAATGAAAAAGGCATATCCGCGTTCCTGAAAAACAATGTTGATCCGCAGGGAACGCTGCTAATTACCGATGAATATCGCGGCTACAACGCGGCAAAGAAAATATATCAATCCGCAACGATAAACCACCAGAAAAGCTATGCGGACGGCGACACTCACACAAACACCATTGAAGGGTTTTGGGCGCTTGTCAAGCGCGCCTGGTATGGTTCGCACCACCATTATTCAACGCGCTGGATGCCGCTCTACATTGCCGAATCTTGCTGGAAGTACAATCAGCGCAACAACGGGGACGCGTTCGGATCGTTTATGCGCGGGTGCTTCTCGTGAACCGCCTGTATTATGGCGACTGCCTGACAATCATGCGGGAAATGCCGCTTAAAAGCGTGGATTTGATTTATTTGGATCCACCTTTTCAATCTAATCGAGATTACAATGGCATTTACAAAGATGAAACAGGCCGCCCGCTGCCCGATCAAATTGAAGCGTTTTGCGACACATGGACGCTAAACGAGGAATCGGAAAGAGCCGCTAGGACAATGCCAGTTCTCATGCGCGAAGCTGGAGTCGACGATGAGATTGCCGAATTTTGGCGGCTTTGGATGAACGCCTTGCGCAAGACCAACCCGAAATTGCTGGCATATTTGGTCTACATGACGCAGCGGCTTTTGCCCATGCGGGGTCTTCTTAAGCCGACGGGCAGCATATACCTTCATTGCGACCCGACCGCTTCCCATTACATAAAAGTAATGATGGATGCGATTTTTGGTCATGGAAATTTCTTAAACGACATTTCATGGTGCTATAAGTCAGGAGGCGTTAGTAAACGGTGGTTTGCAAAAAAACACGATTCAATTCTTCTCTATGCGCGGTCAAAAGGAAACCACGTATTTCACCCGGTTAAAATCAAGTCTTATGGACAAAGCGGGGGAGGTCAGGGTGGCAAGGTCAAATATTACAAAGACAGCAAAGGAACTTATTCTGTCGTTAATGCTCGCGACTGGTGGGAAATTTCTATGCTTTCGACCACACATTCCGAACGTTTGGGATATGCTACGCAAAAACCCATGCCGCTTCTTAAACGCATAATTCAAGCCAGTTCCAATCCTGGCGATGTGGTTTTTGACCCCTTTTGCGGGTGCGCAACCACAATTGAAGCCGCGCACAAGTTAGGCCGAAAATGGATCGGGTGCGACATAGCCATTCATGCCATTAAAAGAGTTGCCAGCGTCAGACTTCGAGATCGTCTAGGTCTCCAAGAAGGCGTTGACTTCAAGGTTGAGGGCGTGCCCCGCAACATGGAAGGCGCGCGCGACCTTTGGGAGCGCGACAAATACCATTTTCAGAAATGGGCCGTGGAACAGGTTGACGGGTTCGTCACTGCAAAAAGGGGAAGCGACGGGGGAATTGATGGACGAATATATTTTGATTTGCATGGCGTTAAAGACTTGCAAAGCATGGTTTTGGAAGTCAAGGGCGGGTCAAGCGTCGGGATTGGCGTTGTGCGCGATTTGCGGGGAGTTCTTGAACGCGAAACGGCTCAAATGGCGGGCCTTATAGTTATGGATGATTTGGGAGAAAGAAAAACAAGGAACTTTGCCAAAGAGATGGCGATGGCTGGTGATTTGAACGTTATGGGCGTGGCCTATCCGCGAATGCAAATGCTGACAGCACGGGAAATTTTCGATGGCAAGCGGTTTTTAACGCCATCAGTGGCAAAAGCCCGAGGCTTGGCGCAACCCAGCTTGCCTCTGGGATGATTTGGCCCTATAAGCCCATAACTTATAATTCCGAAATCAAATGCATTTGCATTTTGCGAATCCGGTTTGGATCGCGCCAGTGAACTTCGCGGCAAATATGACGTTGTCAGCGGCTTCCTTAAAAACGGAATGGCAAAAACGGCTCTTTTTTGGCGGG
>JAPORV010000222.1 GCA_026710055.1 Aestuariivita sp. | reverse complement strand
TTGTTCTCGTCATGGATAATCTCAACACCCATAAGCTCTCCACGCTCTCCGACACTTTCGCGCCGGCCCGGACAATCCAGAGAGGCCAGGCGGATCGCGGATCGCTTCGCGATTCATTATACGCCAAAACATGGCCGTTGGCTCAATATCGCCGAAATCGAGATCAATGTCCTGTCCCGGCAATGCCTCGCGCGACGCATTCCCGACCGGGAGACATTGACGCGGGAGGTGCGTGCATGGCAGGATCAGCGCAACGCCGACACAAAACCCGTCGACTGGCGGTTCACAACCGACGACGCCCGCATCAAACTGAAATCCCTTTATCCATCAATACAATGATGTTGGTATACTAGGGATCTGTCACTTCTCGACAAAGAAACGCTGAACGATGTCGTTCTTGTCTATACTTATGATCGTTTCGTATCTGAAGCACTCTCACGGTTTGCGAATGCGCAATTCCAGACTTTTCCAATGGAAGTGCGGATGCGAGCTTTCAGCGGCTTTGAGGCGTTTAATGCGTCCTTCATAGAACATCGAAAAAAGGCCTTGCACCGCCTGTCCGGGAAGTTGTGTTAAGTTTCAAGTGCTGCAGGACTCGAAGCGCGTGAGTAGGCACTTTTCGCCCTGCCTGACCATTTCATGATCCCAACCACCATAACAAACGGGGTTCTCATTGTCGGACAATGAACACGCGCACTGTTGTGTTGTCGATCGGTAGATTTTAGCCTGCCGGCCCTCGATCCGCCGCAAATTTACCCGATCTCATTCGCCCACATCGCGATTCTTGTGTCTGCGACAGGAAAATTTTGGCCAAAAAAGAAAAAGTTTGTCCTGTGTAAATTCCTTTGTTATTCTCTTCTTGATCACAAGCACCGGAATACAATCCAATGTTCCGTATCAGTGCCGAAGTATCCGCCGCCGCCTGACACAGTGTAGCCAGTGCTGTAAACAGGATTTATAATTCTGTAGCTGCTACTTTCAACCTTGCGATCCACGATCAGGGCTTGGTGATGGCCCAATTCCTGACAATGCAGGTTCATTTTATCCTCGGCTTCACGATACTGAGAATCAGAATTTGACTTACCCTTGTAGACATATCCGATTATGCCGTCATTCAATGCAACGGGCGTTTGCTGCACACTGCCCACTGATAGACAAGCAGACAGGCATAAAATGCATACAATGACAAGATCAGTCGCATCAACGTAGTACGTTTGAAATCTGGAGGTATTCAATATTCATTGAGGGTTATTCTCCCACTATACCTTGTATTCTGTAAAGGTTAAAGACGCCAGTTTGATCGATTCCGACTCAGTGTAAAATACACTCTGATATGAATTGACTGGTTGATTTCTGTTGCTGATATATCATAGTGTGTGCCCATACAAGTGTACGGCTGCCTGGAACTTCTGACCCCGGCGGATGTGTGCAACGAGTGCCGGATGCGTTGAACGCGCTACCACAGAAGCATCCATGATGGAGTTCAATCCCCAAAGTTGACTTTTTGGCGATTTTTTTCAGGAGAATTCTATGGAATTAGAAAACTGGAAATTTTTGGCATTACTTCTAGGACCCACTATTACCATAATCAGCGTCATGGTTATAGCTATATGGAGAATGAGTAGTTGGAAAACTTCTATCGCTATTCGTCTATATTTTTTAGAAGAAGCCACCAAAGAATTTCGTGAAGATATCAAAAAACTTTTTACTGGAGTTAATCCTGCTCCAATAGCAGGAAAAAGTCCAGTTCAGTTAACTGAATATGGAAAAAAGATTTCTAGAACAGTTAATGCCGAACAATGGGCAGCGCAAGAAGCTTCTAAGATTGTAGAAGATGCTAAAGGAAGAGAAGAATTCGAAATATATGATTTATGCATTGAATATGTTTCTAAGAGCAGTTTAAGGAAGGTCTTGAATTTACAAAGATAGTAAAATCTGGGGCATATGAATTAGCCGATGAACCAGAAACCGTTCTAAAAGTATTCAATGTAGTATTAAGAGACGCTGTTATTAATCTGAGCCGCTTGCAAACATAATGGAGGGCTGCGATGGGCGAAAGATGGGCACAGATAACCGATGTAGCCGGCCAATACAAAATCAAGGCTTGAACCACATTTTTTCCACAAAATCGGTTCGTTCTCCCGAATTTCTTGCACTTTTTCTTTCCGTCACGCACGCCAACGCCGCGCTCGGGCAACGGCCAGAACGCGACAGACGACAGTGACCGCGTCTAGATGTGAAGGCGGAGCAGTTGCTCGACGGTTAAGGCCAAGATGCCGAAGAAGAGATGACACGCGACCTTCGTCGCGCCCTGCCCCATCTTTAACATCTTGTGCAAAAAAGTCATGATATTCAACACCTTAAAAAATGTGGTGGCACACCAAACTTTGATTTTCAGGATTTTTATGCGACCGCTTGTCGGCAGATTCAAGCGGT
>JAPORV010000474.1 GCA_026710055.1 Aestuariivita sp. | reverse complement strand
GCAGAGGCTGAAGAATGCGGTCTTCGACTCGCTTGACGAGTGCATCGCGGCGATCGAGGGATACATCGAGCACCACAACGCCAACGACGCCCGTCCGTTCCGCTGGAGCAGGAAGCCGGAAGACCTCGTCGAGGCTTGGAAGAGAGGCCACCAGAAGCTTGAAATGGTATCAAATGAATGAATCAAACCACTAGCACTGGTTTAAAATTGATCTGACATCTATGCGGTACCGAGTAATAGCTAAAAATCATGATCAAAGGTAAACTAGAACGTATGTAACGCCCGAAGTAAAAAAATAATGCTAAAAAATTATAATGATGACCGGAAGATGATTTCTTGAGTTAACTTAATTTTATTCTTGAAGAGTGTTCAAATTAAACTGAATTTGATTGTGTTTTTTGAATGAGAATTTTTGATAAACTTTTGCTGATTTTGATTGCAGTGAGATTTCGAATTGGGAAATAAATGGCAATCAAGAGTTCATGTCAAAATTCCTGGTATTATTAATCGGAACTTCCTTTTTGCCAAATTGGCACGTCATTAAAACCATGGATAATATCCCTAAGAGGGATGCTGTTTACCGGACAGGAATAGGGGATGAAAAGGTCAGGATAACCTGAGTTCAACAAGGCGAAAGGCCTCCGTCTGAAGATTCGTTGGTAATGAGAGAATTACAAAGGAGGAAGCGATTTCTGACTGCAACTTTATCTGCAGCTTCGCTAATGTGGCTGGGTAGGTCACCAGATTCTGGAAGCGTTGGACAGGGTATCCAGATGGTATTCGCTTTGTGGCGACCTTGTCGTTCGCTAGATCTGAGCGGATAATATCATTACTGTTCATCGCCTGACGTTCCGCATCATTGAACAGAAGAGATGTTAAACGCTACCGCAAATGCCACTCAAAAGAGTATGCCCTAACATACATAAGAGGGGGCTGATATACATTACTTGACAAAGATGAAATCGCATTGGTCAAACAACCTCAATCAGCGTGAAAGACAGGTAAGTCGGGGGTGATATCGGATTGATTACCCATATCGCCATCCTGTTATGGAGAAAATTATCCTGTGTCAGGTAAAGTATGTGAGCCCCCATATCAGTACATGCGCACGTACGCGGCACTCACGATTGTGGATAATCGAGCGCATGTTTACGTCGCCCATCCTCATCAACTGGAAGGCCTGTTATACGCGAAATAGTGATTTGTAAGCCGTGACTGTTTCAGTGGCACTCATGTTCCATTCGTGGAGATTGGTTCGTATGACATAAAATCCGTACAATGCTGCTTCTGCTTCAATGTTCTGTTTATCACTTCGTCAGGTAACGCTCTGCTTTTGGATATCCATGAAGAAGTGCTTCTTTATTTTTTGCGGTGAGGGTTTTTCAAGGCGAAGGGCGATCGTCGTTGTGCCACGGGCATCGACAAACGCAAAGCGTTTGCACACCGCGCGCGCAAAGGCCATACGTTCCTGGAATGTCGCAGGCAGGGACGTCCCGACCGAGACGCGATGGCCTTCCAGCAAAAATAACGTCTGACGGGTCGATGCGAAAAGGGTCATGGTGACGAATCTCTAAATCAAAAAAATAATTCGGTCTTTCATAACCTACTTTTTAGCTTGTTTAGAGGGTAATTTAACTCATGGGCAAGGCGCACCTGTTGTTGAAAGCCCGCAGGGTCGCCTCCCACAATAACCGCAAATCGGTGGGATACGCCCCATCCGTCTCTACCATAACACTGTCCACGTGCGCGTCTTGAGGATATCATTGACCCGATGACCCATCATTTGGTGACCAAGGGTGACAATCGCCCCATTGATCTTCATTAGGACCTCATCACTCGACAATGAGATATTATGCGCTCGTGTGGCTACTGTGAAGTGTGTTTTTTCAATAAAGTTGGGCAGCTCGGCAAGGCTGCGTCACTCCCTATGGGTTGACATCAGGTTGGCCCACCCATCAAAGTCAATATTTAGAGGCCTTGTGTTATGACCTTCATCAACACTAGGGCCCGCCAGAACGTCATGTTTAGGTGCCCCTTCCCGCCGTCAACAGAGGCACTATAACAGTCTTCCATTAGACCGGGAACAGTTTCGCGGGTGTTACCATAGACTCTGATGCCTAGCAAAGGCAGCGCAGAGGACCTCGGTATCATCGCGGGATTGGGGATTGAAGGTTAGTGTTTCAATTGGTTTAGTGTCGAGAAGGGGTTGTGTTGTGACGGTTTCGCCTCATGTGACCTTTCTTTCGTGAGACGTTGGTGCCGATTAGCGGATGGGGGTACATCTGGGGTTAACATGGCTGACACTGTCTCCCATACCCGACATCTTCGCCAGAAAAACTTTTCATAGCAGTGTCAACTTTTTCAGCGTCTTAACACTGATTTTAAGGTTCGCCCGTTCAACTGTGAAGTGCACCAGGCTTCATATGGTGGTTTGAGGATATGG
>JAPORV010000268.1 GCA_026710055.1 Aestuariivita sp. | reverse complement strand
AATCATTCTCCATGATTACCGGAACCCGCCTTCACCATCACTTAGCTTTGGAATCGGCCTCCTCGCTCACCATCACCTAGCATTGGACAACTCTTGATCTTGAAGAAAAAGCTTTAACATGGCAGTATCCACTCTACTCGATGACACTAGATTTGGAGAAAAACATGGATTTTTTGACGGTTGCACTGGCTGCGCTTGCTATCGTTTTTTTGGCATTTTGGACAACACAGCTAAGACAGAACAAAAAGCTAGCTAGTAAGTATTCACCGATAGTATCTGTTGAGGAAGAAGTGTCCACCCTTAACAAGGTTGCTAGTGATTTAAGGGATAACATTGAAAAAACAAGAACAGAGTACAAGGAAAAACGCGAGATACTAGAGAAACTTGAATGTGAAGTTGCTGTGTATGACGAGCGGTTATCATTTGTGGAGCTTGGAGTGTATGAGCCTCACTTTGAATTTGGGGATAGTGAAAAATACAAAAATAGTATAAGAAATGTTAGGGAGAAACAAAAACGATTGATTTCCAAAAAACAAGCTACCATATGCCCCACAAACTGGACGGTCGATGGTAGTTTGTCTAAGGGGAAAACAATGGCTAATCGTCAGATTCGTCTAACAATGAGAGCATTTAATAACGAGTGTGAAGCTGCTATAGCCAACACCAGATGGAATAATGTGGTCGCAATGGAAAAAAGAATTCTGAATTCAGCCAAACAAATTGATAACGCGAATGCGTCAATGAATCTAAAAATCAATGAAGAGTATTTGTCTTTAAAGTTGGAGGAACTTCGCTTAACTTATGAGCTTCGAGAACAGCAAAAGCATGAGAAAGATGAAAGGGCAGAACTGGCGCGAACAGAACGGGAAGAAAAACGATTGCTAGCTGAGTTAAGGGCAGCGGAGAAAGAAGAGGAAAAATATCAAGAGCTTCTGGAGCGCGCAAGAAAAGAGATCTCCGGCATTGAGGCAAGCACGGAGATGTTGTCTCGAATAAAGGCATTGGAGGAGGAGTTGTTGAAAGCGCAATCAACGAGTGAACGTGCGCGAGCAATGGCGGAAATGACCAAGTCTGGTTATGTTTACATCATATCCAACATTGGTTCTTTTGGGGAGGATGTAGTAAAAATTGGCCTAACCAGACGATTAGACCCCGAGGATAGAGTTAGAGAGCTTGGAGATGCCAGTGTTCCGTTCAAATTTGATGTTCATGCCATGATCTATTCTGAAGATGCTCCAGCTTTAGAATCATCACTACATAAGGAATTTTCCGACAGGCGAATCAACATGTCAAATATGCGAAAGGAGTTCTTTAATGTCAAATTGGAGGAGATTGAGAAAGCTGTATTTAGCTTGGCACCAGAAGCAAATTTCTTTATAGATCGGGAGGCACAAGAATGGTATGAAACTCTTGCTAGACGTGAAAGGCTTCTAACGAGCAGTGAAAAAATGGTAGATAATTTTCCACGTGAGATATGAGAAATCAGTTTAGAAAAATACAGAATTTACGGATGGAACTAAGTTGATATTTCGTGATTCTCTTTGGGTTATCTCAGATAACATTCTTCAACTTCTTCTTTTTTATATTTTCCAGCAAGATTCTTTCGAAGAATTCGGCAGGAGTTCCGCTTTTCATGCCGTAGTGCTATAGTCGTGCCGCACATAGGAATCACATTTCTGCCAGCCAAGTGGTTAGGCGCGTTGCATGCGCAGTGCCCGCATTACCGCTTCAGGTTCTTCGGCGATCACTTGCAGCAAATTGGCGGCGGGGCCGCTGATTTTTCTTTCTCCTTGTTCCCACTTGCGGTAGCCGGAGACGCTCATGCCCATCAGTGGCGCCATTTCCGACTGGGATAGCCGGATTCTCTCGCGCACCTCGCGCGGCGTCGGGAACTCGTGGACAATCGCAGAACCCTCCCCCTTCGCGTGCGCGAGCGCCTCTTTCAGGGATTGGATCAGTTCGTTGCCGATTTCGCTCATGATGTCTTTTCCAAGAACAGGTTTTCGGCTTGGCGGCTGAATGTTGGCGTTTCAATGACTGTGTTGAGCCGTCCATAAATACCCCCATTGGGTTACATCCGTCAAGTTTCCCCATCCCGCCGCGGCCGGAACACGGCTTCTTTCCAGATTTGCACTGCGTGAATCACCGTCTGGCGGGCCGCGCGCGGCGGGCGTGCGAGGCAGGAAGCCGAGCCCGAAGCGTACACGGACGTATTCACAGCATCCGCCGCGCGCGGCCCGCCAGACGGTGATGGCTCGAAGCCACTAGACCGGCGAAAAGAAAAGACCTCGACAGTCAAAATGAGAGTTGGGGGCCGCTTTGGTCTGCAACCAGCTTTTGTGGATGGGTTAAGTCTAGTCGGAAAACCCGCGGATTGCGTGGTTTCAGGGTTTGAATTTCGGGCTCAGCCTATCCGCCAGACAGTTGCGCCACCTTGGGCGTCCAGGGCGGCCAGGGC
>JAPORV010000299.1 GCA_026710055.1 Aestuariivita sp. | reverse complement strand
ATGTGCACTTTCCCGACAAAACGATCATTCTGGTGATGGATAACCTTAACACGCACAAGCTCTCAACCCTCTATGAGCGCTTTGAGCCGGCGGAGGCCAAACGAATTGCGGACCGCTTCGAGATTCATCACACACCAAAACACGGCTCTTGGCTGAACATCGCTGAAATTGAGATCAATGTGCTCACGCGGCAATGCCTTGCGCGACGCATTCCTGACCGGGAAACGATGGTTCGGGAAGTACGTGCCTGGCAGGATCACCGCAACGCGGCCCAACACTCCGTCAACTGGCGGTTTACAACCGACGGTGCCCGCATCAAACTCAAGTCCCTATACCCATCAATATAATAAAGTTGATATACTAGCGCGAAAGACGATAATTCCTTAGAAGGGCACAGTCATTTCCCACATGCGAATATTGACGACATCATCGGTACAAGGAGATAACATGATGATCAAACAATCCCAATTCTATGGACAGATATCACTCGTGATCGCGCTCGTTATGGCGTTTTTTCTCAGTGCGTGCGGTAGGGGAGGTGGCGGAACTACCGGTGATTCAGTTGATGGTATGCGCGGCACACCTCCACAGGAACGTCGTGATGATGATACCATGATCAACCCAACACAACAGGCGCGGTCAATTATCGCACGGACTGACTCACTGATCAGTGCTGCACTTTATGGAGAAACAAGCCGTGATGAACTGCCAAATTTTCGCATAGAAGCGGATTGTTCTGTTGAACAATGTATCTATCGAGAAACACAATCTGGAATTGCTCGTTTTTTTACTCTTCGTGAACTGACTAACGTTGAACCAACCTTAGCCTTTGTTGATAATGATATGTCAATCTACCGAAGTGAAGAAAATGACACCATTCGATATTATGGATTGATGAATCATAGTGTTTTTGGATTTGGAACGACATATGATCAGCGTTCACCCCGCAGTAACATTGATTTCTGGGGACGCACAGCCATTGTCGGTGGTGATTTAACGAGGTCACGTCCAGAATCCACAGCTACATGGAATGGTATAATGCTTGGAACGCCAAGTGGAACAGCCGGTCGAACAGCGGTTTTACGCGGGGCGGCGCAATTAACATATGATATGGATCGTCAACAGATTGATGCCGCGTTTACAAATATCCGAAACCAAAATGGTCGTGCATATGCCGTCCGTTCCATTAGGTTTGATGATATCCCCGTCACCGCGAATGGTTTATTTAACGACGAGCGCGCTGGAGATTCAATTCAAGGTGCTTTCTATGGTCCCGCGCATATCGAGAGTGCCGGAGTCTTTGAAAAGAGGGGTGTTGTGGGATCCTTTGGCGTTCATCAGCCAACAGATTAAAATAATTTAGCCATATAATATGAACCTGATAGCGATTGTCAGACGTTTCGTGATGAAGAGACAGCCACGATGCGAATGAAGTAAATGATCACTATCGGGTTTGGACTCTCCCTCAGCACCCGTGTTGATGGCAAGAGGCTTCGTGCGGCGAACCTGACATCTTTCAGATTGATATAAAGGATGGGATATGACCAAGCCTTGGGGATTTTATGGACGTCGCGAAGAACTCCACACACTAGATAGATTCATGAATCATCGTGTAGGATTTTCTTCTCTGGCGATTTACGGCCGACGAAATGTCGGTAAAACAGCATTGTTCCAATATTTTGAGACCACAAATAAGCACCGTGGAGATTCTCGTCAAATCATTAAATGTACGTTAAATTCTCCGAAGGGTTCCTGTCACCGCTTTGTCAAAGATGTACAATCTGCGATCATGATGACGGATAAATCTCTTCTAGACGATTATGTCGCCGATGAGGACGAAGATTACAATGTAGCAAAATTAGTCCGCCATCTCCTTGAAAAGGGTCATATCGTGATGATTGATGAATTCCAGCGAATCCGATTGGATGGGGATCCGATTCTGGAAAGTCTCTTTCAAAAACTGATTGATGATTTACGGATTCCCGGCACCGTTCGTCCCGACATCTGGAATCCACGCTTGATCGTCATGGGATCAGAGCAACAGCGATTAGTAGAAATGTTCAAGAATGTTTCCGCGCCTATGTTTAATCGAATAACAGATTACCTTCATATAATTCCTTGGACTTTTTCCGAATTTAAAGAGATGGCTTTAGACCAAGGATGGGCATCCCATCAGAACCGATTGCTCACACTCTGGACGGCTTATAACGGATTGCCAAGACATTGGGATTACTTTCATAAGGACGGCGATCTCAGTGATTTTTCCAACATTCCTGATGATGGTGCATGGACTCGACAGTTCATGAAGAGAGAAGAGCACCGCCGTACGTCTCCAGGAGAAGGCTTTCAAGATCAGATGGAGGTACAGTTGAGGCCTTCCGACTGTGCAATCGTGAGGTGGTTAGGCGAAAAGCCCGAAGGCCGGAACTTAGCGACCGACCTCAAGGCACCTGCTGAGCGC
>JAPORV010000504.1 GCA_026710055.1 Aestuariivita sp. | reverse complement strand
CACGGTCCAACCGACTCTGCGGGATAAAACCCGCTTCGCGATCACGTCGGATAAAACCGAGGTGATCGCGACCCCACACGCCATCGTGACGTATCATGAAGACGTGAACAAGCCCAAAGTTATCCACAGGAACGGGGAGTCAACTTATCCACAGCCCTTTAGATTTTTATGGGTGGTGTTTAAACATACGAGGATGGAACCGGCGATCGTTTTGAGCACAACGACGGTCACGGCAAAAAACACTTGGCAGATGTGTTGATCACCTTTGCCCTTCTCAGCTTCTTGATTGATCACGTGCCATTCCATGGCTCGTGCGCTGTTTCAACGCGCACGAAAGCATCAGAAGCGCAATCTTTATTTATGGGAGGCGATGCGCAGCCTCTTCCGACAGGATCGGATTGACAATGGGCGGGATGATGCTCATGCCTGATCAGGGAACTTGATGAAACCTGAGTTAACGTCACAGCTTTCAGGTGGTCCCTGACGTTCACCCCGTGCTCACACTCGCCTTTCCATCTTTCAGTATTATTTTTTTCATCGGGTTTTTCAATCCGAGGGTTGTCATGCCTGCTGGGTACGTGGATATTTTTTTGACGCAAAAATCACCCGCACGGCATCATGAAAAAAAGTTAGCGGGAATGACTGGTAATGCTTTCGGGACCGCTTGACATTGCCTGAAAACCGCTACATACTAATTAAATTAGTACAAAAAAGGATTACTGATATGAAACATATGATCATAATTCTATGCGCTGCGCTATTCTCAAGCGTGGGGTGGGCAGCATACAGTGAAGAGGAGGGAGACCTGATCACTGTCACCAAGGATGTGAGCTCAACGGATACGCTTACCTTTTCGGGAGACGAGGAAAAATTCCGGGCGTACTTCATAAAAGGATGTCCGAATATAGGCGCTGATGCGGATTCGACAACATGTTCCTGGAATGGGATACCGGATTCCCTCACACTCACATTCAACTCAAGTTCGAAGGCGGAGATCGGCATCGTAAGCATTGACGATGACTGCGTTTCAGGAGGTGCCATGAAGCGATCAAGTCTAACACTGACCTGGGTGATCGACGACGTCACCACAACCGATACTTACCATTTCAGTGATGACGACGAACGTTCGGCCCTGTGGCTTTCCCTGTTTCCAGATGACACGAACGCCTGCTAGCGTTTGAGGGACTTCTGAAAAGAGTTTTTCATCCAACATAACATAGTGTGAACGTTATATGTTTGGGTCAAGACCATAACAATCCAAACACAGTCGCAACCTCACGCGATGTCTTATGAAACCCCCTAGAGCAGCACGGACAGCGCTCTAGGGGCGGATGATAGATTTCCTGTAGGAATTCCCGTTTGACTTTCCCAGTGTCGTTCTCCATGCTGCGTTGTGTTTTTCCGGCCTAACGATCCAACGGAACGGACGAGCATGATGGGTGTCGTGGTGCTCAATATATCCTTCAATAATCGCGACGCATGCGTCAATCGAGTCGAAGACGGCATTTTTCAATTATTGCCAAGACAGCTTTGAGAAGAATTCCTCAACGGTATTTATCCAAGACGCCGAAGTCGGCGTGAAGTGAAACGTCCCGTCGGAACGGCCCTTCAACCATGCGTGAACTTCGGCCGACTTGTGCGCGGACAAGTTGTCAAGGATGACATGTATCAGGATGCCGAGGGTTATCCCTTCGGCGACATAATTGAGGAAGGCGAGGAACTCTTTAGAGCGATGACGTTCAACCGTCTGACCGACAACCTGGCCGGTAGCGGTGTCAAGGGTGGCCAGCAAACAGGTCGTACCGTTTCGCCTGTTATCGCGGGTTCATGTTTCGGCATAGCCCGGCGTCATGGGTAAGGGCTTCTGGGTTCGCCCGAGCGCCTGAACCTGCGTCTTTTCGCCTACCGTGATCACCACCGCATGGTCGGGCGGGTCACAGTCAAGGCCCACAACATCGCGCACCTTTAACTCAAACATCGGTTCACGCTACACCTTGAAGGTCTTGATCTGGTGCAGTCGAAGGCCATGGGCCTTCAGAATGCCATTCACCGTCGAGTAGACCATTCCCCATTTCTTCGCCAGTGCCCGCATCGTCCCGTATCGACGACCTGCCCACAGTTTAAATTAGCTCTAGAACAAGCCTCAGAAAGTAGTCTATAAGAGTCCGAATTGTTCTTTTTCTCATTCGGAGTTCCCTCACCATGACGCCTCTTGCGCCGATTCGCCAGGCGTTATTTTTGCTAGAAGGTCAACAGATCTTAGCCGAGATGCAGCAATTCCCGCTAATTCGGATGAATAGTAACGAGTGTCATTCGAATTCTAAGTCTCTGAGAAAACTAGAAAAAATGTTCTAAAAATAACATCAAAATCTCAATTTCGGTGCAGAAATTTTACGAAAAATAATGTTTTTAAATTGCGTAACTATATGAAAATAAAAGAAAAATATTCTAGCGGGAATTG
>JAPORV010000323.1 GCA_026710055.1 Aestuariivita sp. | reverse complement strand
CTCTGTATCTGATACTAATAAAATCTTAAATAAACTAGATTTCCAAGATCGCATTTCGATATTAGTTGGTTATTCTCCAATTCAAGGATCTTTTTCAACTTCAATCTTATTTAAATTTTCGGGAATTATATATTCAAGTGAGAAATTCGAATTGGGTAGGCCATCGGATTTGAAGCGGGGGTTGGCTAACTCTTACACTTGTGCCGATTTTTTGCTGGCTGCATAAGGGCCTTGGCAAAGTGGTTCATCTGCTCATCAATGATATTTTCAGGGATGCTGAACTGAGTCTTTTTTTGAATTTCAGATTTATTCGGCTAGTAGTTCGGATCAGGCAGGGTCACGGTGCGTTTTGGTTTCATTGGCTTCTTCTCTTGATCTTATATCCTGCGCTTTCTCTATTTTACGCTCTGTTTCTATTATGGTTAATCGGTCTCTGATGTCTCTGAGTTCTTTGTTGAATGAATAAAGGTGGAACGATAAACCACTAATCCCACCAATAACGACAACTGTTGCAATTCCAACAATCCATTTTATTGTTTCAGAACTGTCTTTAGTACGTTTTGCTTTTTCTTCATGCAACTCATTTTGAAGTTTTTCTTTTTCTTGATTTGACTTCTCAAGTCTTGAAGATAATTCATCTATAGAAGGTTCATCTATAGAAGGTTCGTTTTTTCCAATAAGGTATGGTGATTTCTTATCATCTAACGAATCATTGTTCTCTTGCATACTCTTCCCTTTTTTCCCATTCTTTCACAATTTCTTCATTAGGTATAACAAGATGATGGATGCCTGGTCTATATATTTTCCTCCATGCCCCATGCTCCCAATGTGTAATCGCAACAAGCCTATTTCTTGGAATCTGGTTAATGACAATATTGCAATCTTTAATTCCATTGTGACTTTCGGGTATGTCAGGCGAAAAAGAAAGGGCATCAGGGGTTACGCAATCAGGGCCAAAATCTTTTAACTGGTGATAAAGTTCTGGATTAACAGGACCATAAGCCCATGCTTGAAAAACTCCCCCAATAAGCGGTTCATGTTTATCATGTTTCCCCATATAAAACATATGGGCAAGGTAAATCATTTTCTGCAATTCCAAATTGCTTAAAGTCCAGCCAGACTTATTGCAAAACCATTTTGCCGCAGAAAAAACAGAAACAGGCGAGGAGATAAACATTGTTGATCTACTCTATTCCAGAGAATGGAGAATGTCAACTATTTTGTATTGGCAGCTTTAATATCATAATTCCGTGCCTTTGTTCAATATGTCTAAATAGACACTATAAACAAATACTTTGTGGCGCGATTTGCCGGTGATTTCCTTGATGATGCCGAGGCGTTCTAATGCAGACAGACTACGCATCACGGTGGGCTGTGACAATCCTGTATTTTTGCGTATTGATGCAGTGCTAGATATGGGGTGCCGTTGCAGGTCGGCATATATTGTGTTGGTAGTTGAGACTGATGCTGCCGATTGTTTCGAACTCTTAATAAGCCTACGGTCATCGCTAAATAGCTTCATGATGCTGTGCGCCGCTTCCTCTGTTTGATTCGCGGTATCAATAATACCTTCTAGAAAAAATCTAATCCACCCTTCCCAATCACCAGTTTCGTTCACGGCTTGCAGATGATTGTAATACGCCTGGCGGTAAGTCTTAAAATATAGGCTTAGGTAGAGTAGCGGCTCCTTGATCACGCCTTCCATGCATAGCATGAACGTAATAAGTAACCGTCCTAATCGCCCATTACCGTCTAAAAATGGATGAATGCTCTCAAACTGTACATGCACCAGAGCAACTTTAACTAACACAGGCAGCTGTACACTCTCGTCGTGCAAAAATTTTTCAAAGCTATCTAAACATTCCATCAGCCGCTCGGGCGGTGGTGGAACATAGGTTGCTTTACTCGGACTGTTCCCTCCAATCCAGTTTTGTGATTTTCGGAACTCACCGGGTTGTCTATTCCAACCCCTAGAATTATGCATGAGTTTTGCATGTATCTCGCGGATTAAGCGTAACGATAAAGGTATTTCTTTCAGTCTACTTAGACCATAATTCATCGCCGTTATATAACATTTCACTTCGTCTATATCATCAGCAGAGGTTCCTCGTACTTTCAAACTTTCCGATGACAATAGGTCGGAAAGTGAAGACTGCGTTCCTTCAATCTGAGATGACAAAACCGCCTCTTTGCGCGCGCACATCCATAAAAAAAGTGATATATCGGGTAAGAGTGCACTCATACCGTCCAATCGGCCTAAAGTGTTGCTAGCTTGCTCAATCGTTTTGTAGAAATTGTCCAAATTTATTGGTGGATTAGGTGGCAACGGCTTAGGTAAATAAGTTTGGTAGGTTTCACCTGCTACAGCTGAACCTTTGATCATTTGCCCAATTCTGTCGGTTTTTTGCATAATAAAGAACATTTATACAATAATTCGTTCGTTAATAAATATATTTTAGAACATTAT
>JAPORV010000086.1 GCA_026710055.1 Aestuariivita sp. | reverse complement strand
TTCATGGTGTCTCAAATAATCCATCTTTCCTTCTTGAGAACAGTTCTGCAACCGGCGTTGTGATAGGAACAGGCAATCAAGTGGGTGGTTTAGTGGGTATAAATTTTTCCACAATTAGAAATAGTCAGGCATTCAACACCGTATCGGGGGCTAATGATGTAGGAGGCTTAGTTGGGGCGATTGCAGAAACTAATACTATGAGCGGTCAAATTATTAATAGTTATGCCACTGGGAATGTGACAGGAAATAGAACCGTAGGTGGATTAATAGGTAATGCTGGCACTATTCACGTTGAAAATAGTTCTGCTCATGGTGAGGTGATTGGAACAAGATGGATAGGTGGTCTAGTAGGTTTTATTAATTTCAGAGGCGGGATTATTGAAAAAAGTCACGCAACTGGGAATGTGACAGGAGACAATACTGTTGGTGGTCTACTAGGTGCAGCTAATGCAAGAACGAACATTAATAACAGCTACGCAACTGGTAATGTGCAGGGAGGTCAAGGAAGCTTTGATATGGGTGGTTTTGCTGGTGCGCATTTTCGGGCAAATATTACAAACAGCTATGCGACTGGTAATGTGCAAGGAGGTGACGCAAGCAGATCATTGGGTGGTTTTATCGGACAAAATTTGTCAGATATTACAAACAGCCATGCGACTGGTAATGTGCGAGTAGGTCAAAGAAGCAGACAAGTTGGCGGTTTTATTGGTATTGTGTTTCAAGGAAGTATTACAAACAGCTATGCGACTGGTAATGTGCAGGGAGATGAAGAAAGCCACAGAGTGGGTGGTTTTATCGGATACAATCGGGCAGATATAGGAGATGTCATTACAAATAGCTACGCCACAGGTGATGTGCAAGGACAACTAACAGTTGGCGGTTTTATCGGAGAAAATGAGGAGGGACGTGTTACCGACAGCTATGCGACTGGTGATGTGACAGGAGCAGTTCGTGTAGGTGGCTTTATCGGAGGCAATGGTGTTAGTGATTTTTTCGGCTTTGTTAGTCCAGTCAATCGTAATATTACAAATAGCTATGCTATCGGCAATGTGTCAGGGTTCCAATTTGTTGGTGGTTTCATCGGGCAAAGTGCAGTGACAGATATTACGAATAGCTATGCAACTGGTGATGTGCGAGGAGGTCTATCTGGTCTTGGTATTGGTGGTTTCATCGGGGCGCATTTTATTCGTGGTAGTATTACCAACAGCTATGCTATTGGCAAGGTAGAAGGAGGTCAACAAAGCCCACAAGTTGGTGGTTTTATCGGGGCGAATGATGCAACGATTACGAATAGTTATTGGGATGAGTCAACCAGCGGTAGAACAGAGAGTGCCGGTGGCGAAGGCAAGACGACTTTAGAGTTACAAGCACCTATTGAAGCGGGAAGTGCTCAGACCGATATTTATTATGATTGGGATGAACAGGTATGGGATTTCGGCACATCCGAACAATATCCTGCCCTCAAATATAGCGATGGCACATTGCGACCGAACCAGCGTCTTGGGTTGCTCCGATTAGGTTTGCCGAGTGGCTTGATAGTGTCGCCGTCTTTTAAGTCTGAAGTATTAAGTTATCGCATCATAGACGAAACCCAGATAAGACGATTACGTCTGACCCCGGTTGCCGCCAACCCTGATGCCAATATTATTATTGAAAGTGGTGGAGGTTTCAGAGAGCAGGTGTCAAGTGGCACGACGAGTTCCGAGATTTCGTTGAACACCGCCGGTGTTAGCACAGCTACTGTTGAAGTGTTAACATCTTATGATGCACCGATCGAATATACACTAGCCTTTAACGATAGAACTTTTAACGAAGGTGAGCATATCATACTGCAGAGAGCAACCAGTCAGGGTGTAGATCAAAGTACATTGCGTTATAAATGGACACAAATATCAGGAATGCCTCGCGTACTACCAATAGGAGGAATTAGTGAAGCGGTGTTGGATGTAGCGATACTTGAGGCTTCTTTAGGTAAAACCGAAGCCGATAGTGAGATCACGATTAGATTGGAAACCAGCGATGGCACAACGACAGAGACTAAAGATCTAAGATTGACAATCGTTAGGACAGATAATGGCACGGTGGTACAGTCGGATTCTATTATTACGCGATCGGATAGAACATTAACTGCCCCCGAAATAAACCTATCAACAGATCCGGATGGTGTTGGCACGATAAATAGTTATTTATGGCAACGGCGAGTAGATATAAATGCCGATTGGATAGATATAGAAAGTACCACTGCTAATACCTATCGTATTCCCGAAGATACAGCACTCTACACCGAGTATCGTGTGCAATATGGTTATACTGATGGGCAAGGCTATACACAAACATTTTTATCCGAAGTGCTTATTTTCATAGCAGATGTTGATACAGACAACAACGGCTTGATAGAAATAAATGATTTGGAGGGTTTGGATGCGATTCGCTATCAGTTGGACGGTAGCGGCTATAGACAAAATGAGA
>JAPORV010000352.1 GCA_026710055.1 Aestuariivita sp. | reverse complement strand
TCTTCTTTTTACACTTCTTCGGCACCGTCTCTCTTCTCATACGGTAAATGTCAAGTGTTAAGATCAATCAAGTGTTAAGATCAATCACGACTAAATTCATCTTGTACTAAGAAAAATAGATAATGACAACTTCGGAAAATCCTTTACAATTAGGGGCAATAAGTCACTTGACTCTGCCCAGACTTTCGGCGATTAATCCAAAATCCAACATTAAATCGTGAAAGGAATAGGCAATGAACACACTTACCCCCCCCCCCTTGGATTTCGGGGATCGGCTATGAGGCGGCTGGCGATGTTCGTGGTCGCCGCGTTGGTGGCAGGAATGGCGGCCCTCCCCGCCGCCGCTGAGAACACGGGGTTCGATTTCGATGAGTGGTTCAATAACAACGTTGTGAACAAGTCCGATGACATCCCGACAGTCGCGATCAGTTTCCATCCCGGGGTCCCAAACGCTGACAGTCTCATTTATTGTGAGACCAGGCAACTTCTCAGCGAAATACCGTGGTGCACCGGCGGTGCTTACCCGATTTTCTGGGTCGAAATCGTACGAACCGGCGGACCGCGATCAGCTGCGAGGGCGGATCTGGAGATCGGGATTGAATGGGCGACCGCCACCGGCCAAACCGGATCCGGGCGGACGGGCGGCGATGGCCGCGTCATCATTCCGGCCGGTCAATTTAGTGGAACTTCCTTCGTCGTTGAGATCCCCGACGATAGCATCGCCCACCCCTGCAACAAGCTGATCGTCAATCTACGATCCCTGACGCCCGACCGATACAAGATCGCGCCCCTGAGCGAGGGCCAAGGGTTCATCTCTCTCAAGTACGTGGACGATGACGGCGCGAATCCGGACAACGAGCCGTGCTAGCTGTAGCCTCTGATACACGCGGGGCGGTCTTCGGAGCGCCTCTTTTTCACCAAGAGATTTTAGCAAAAGTTATAATCCCCAGTTTTTTGGTAATCAAATCCTTTGTTATTCTTGGTCAAGGTTGATTGTAAATTTTCCAGCAATTCCCGCTAACTCGGGTGAATAGCAACGAGTCTTATTCGAACTCTAAGTCTTTGAGAAAACTAGAAAAAAATGTTCCAAAAATAGCATTAAAGTCTTAATTTTGGTACAGACATTTTACAAAAAATAATTTTTTCAAGTTGCGTAACTATATGAAAATAAAAGAAAAAATATTCTATCGGGAATTGCTGTAAATTTTCTGGCAGAACGTAAGTTATATTTGAATTTTAGGTCTCCTCAACCTGTTTTTCTAACTGATTTTGTTCTAATATATTGAACAAATTGCGACAATATAAGGATTTAAATTAGGATGGTAGCAACTTGATGAGGATTATTGGTCAAATTGCGCAAGAGATTTGACAGCGCGATGATATTTTTGATTACTGGTTTAATTTGTAATTTTCAGAATTCTCCATTCTATCAAATTGATTGAGATAGAAGGTGTGAAAGATTGAATGGGGAAAAAATAATGCAATCACGTTTGAATTGGTCGGAATATCGCCATGGTGAGTTTCTCAAATTAGACCCTCAAAAGACTATTGCAATCCTGCCGACGGCGGCAATTGAACAGCATGGACCGCATTTGCCAGTTGGAACCGATATGTTTATTGCAGAGGGCATGTTGGATGAATTGCGCCGACAATGCCCTGATGACATTGATATACTTATTTTGCCAACTCAATCAGTCGGTAAATCAAACGAACACTTACAGGCCTCAGGAACATTGACGCTTACTGCCAAGACTACATTGGCGACATGGACGGAAATTGGACTCTCGGTTGCTCGTGCAGGGTTGCAAAAAATAGTCATTGTAAATTCACATGGTGGTAACTTACCACTTATCGATATTTTGGCACGAGAATTGCGTGTTCAGGCGCAATTATATGCCGTTAAGTGTCAGTGGGGTTCTTTTGGGTGTCCCGAGGGGCTTTTTTCGGAAAAAGAACGAACCTTCGGAATTCATGGCGGCGACGTTGAAACTTCGCTCATGCTCGCTTTTCAACCTCATACAGTGGATATGACGCAGGCGCATGAATTTAACTCAAGCGCTGAGGCTGGCGGCATTGCGCCAATTGGGCCGATCAGCTACGGATGGATTTCATCTGATTTAAATTCGAGTGGCGTCGTTGGGGAGGCTCATCTTGCTAATGTTGAAAAAGGTCACATGACTTGCAGATATCAAGTGGCAGGTTTTATTGAATTACTTCGGCAAGTTCGCGATACAAAACCAACCTGGCAATAGGCAGGTGTTTTGGTTGCTACATAACACAACATTATTTCGGTGCAAAATTGCATAGCTAGTGTCTGTAAGAAAACCTAAAAATCAGTATTAAAACATTGAAAAAGTTGACTTTTTTGTCATTGTTCTCTGGCGAAGATTGCGGGTATTTGATACAATATTAGCAATTACACCCAAGATTTGCCCCAAATCAGTAAATCTTCGCCAGAATCTCTCGAAA
>JAPORV010000198.1 GCA_026710055.1 Aestuariivita sp. | reverse complement strand
GTCCGGGGCCTCCTTAAGTTAATACCCCCGAAAAATTAAGTTAATGCCATTGGGGGGGGGGTAACAGACACTATCTAGTGAACTGCCCAGCTTTCAAATGAATCTACGGTCTGCATCCGAATGGTTTCAGGTCCTTGACAGCCATGCAATCAACTAAAATCGTGTTAAAATCAAAAAGTTAAATCAGTTCTTGAAGTGTCACGCATCAGAGCTGATGCTTCAAGCGCCAGACCTACACTCAATATCTTGCGTCCGCCGAGATCACTACCCAATTATGTAGCGGCGGGATCAAGGTTAGGTTGTCGCTTCGTGCAATTTACGCTGGCTCAAATAATCGTTGTGGATAAGCCGTCTCCGGTTTAAGTCATAGTTTAACGATAGAAATCGCATAAAAAGCGATATTAAGCGAGGCGGCGGCATGGGAGCAGCACTGTTCCATGACATTGAGGGGGGAGACGCCCTTTGACGCGATCATCCTCCAGCAGGGAGAGCTGATCTCTGATAAACTCAACATATTGCGTCAGGAACAATATTCATCCGACGCACAGAAGGGTTTGAGTCAGTTCTCGCTCGCCGAGGTCGCCTACTATCTCGGTGTCACCCAGTCCGCGATCAAGAAGCTTCACCTAGAAGGCAAGAGCCCGGAGTCCGAGACCTTTTCCTCAGGCCGCAGGTCCTATTTTGCAGAGCAAATGCTTGAGCTGCGCGCCTATCTTGATCAGCGTGGTAGTCCTCGCAATCGACCTTGACCCGCAAGCCTCGCGCCGTATCAGGACGACCCTGCATGACCAAGAAGAAACTGCTGTCAGAACACAAGCCAAGGGGCCGATCGCGTATGCGGATCATCAATCTGAGCGCCACGCCCGAACAGGTGGCGCGGGCGTTCTTCTCTCACGTGAAGCCAGCCAAGCTGTTGCAGCGGCTACACTACCGGAAACTCAAACGGGTTTGACGGAAATGACATTTTGACAAGTTAAGCGTATAAGTTCCAATTTAATAGGGGCTTATATACATTACTTGACAAAGATTAAATCGTGTTGACCAAACAACCTCAATCAGCGTTAAAGACGGGTAAATCGGTGGTGATATCGGGTTGACTGCCCATACCGCCATCCTCCTGTGAGGAGAATTGTTCTGTTTCAATTAAAGGGACGTAATCCCAATTCAATATTCCAATAATTTTTTCTTTTGAATATGTAAAGGGCGTTTGAATACCTGCTACAATGTAATAAGTTTCGCTTATTGAAACACTGATTCACGTCAAAAATGAATGTGTTTCAATAACGAAAATTTAGTGAATATAGGTGAATTTCTATTTCTTATGTTATACAAAATATTGCTAAAATGACTTGATCCAATGGTTGAGATTTTCTTTAGAACTATCCCGTTCTTTGCAATCATTGGTTTGGGATACTGGGCAGGTCAAGCCAAGTTTTTTTCAGAAGAAGCAACAGCGTATCTCACTAAATTTGTTTTTTATTTTGCACTATCAGCTATGCTATTCAGCTTTGCTGCAAATTTATCTTTAAGTGAGGTAAGTGATGTAAATCTGATCGCAGGTTATCTTTTGGGAACGATAATTGTCTACGGATTTGTCATTTTCGTAAGCCTACTTCGCCGACTTGATATGGCAAATGCTGCTGTAGAAGCGCAATGTGCCGTGATCGGAAATGTCGGCTTTCTTGGTATTCCAATGCTCGCGATTATTTTTGGCGACGCAGCGATTGGTCCTGTGCTCCTCGTGCTGGCAGTAGATTTAATCGTCTTTTCGAGCCTTATTGTCATCTTGATTACTGTATCACGTGAAGGAGTAATGAGTCTTTCAATCTTAAAGACAGTAGGAAAAGGCTTAATCAGTAATCCGATGATTGTCGCAATTGTATCAGGCTTACTTTGGTCTGCCATGGACATTCCTATTCCCAGGCCGATGAATGATTTCCTCACCATTTTAGGAGCAGCTGCAACTCCCGGGGCGCTCTTTGCAATAGGAGCGTCTTTAGCATCAAAATCTGCTGTACGTTTTCAAGTCGCCGCATGGTTGACATTTTGTAAATTAATTATTCATCCTATCTTTGTTGCCATTGGCGTTATATTTATTTTTCCAATTAATTCATTTTCGGCATCCGTTGCAATCTCAGCTGCTGCATTACCGGTCGCCGGGAACGTTTATATTCTGGCACAACATTATAATGTTGCACCACAGCGTGCATCAGCAGCGATTCTTCTTTCAACTGTTGCCTCTATCATCACAGTTTCAGTTGCAATTGCATTGGTGAGTAATATGGCGATTAATTGATCGCATTTCTCAATACAGACAACTGACAGAAAGAGTTAGAGTGGTCTGATCATATGACAGAACTTTCGTGTAAAATGTAGTATACCATTTTTATTATATTGATGGGTAAAGGGACTTGAGTTTGATACGGGCACCGTCGGTTGTGAACCGCCAGTTGACGGAGTGTTGGGCGGCGTTGCGG
>JAPORV010000313.1 GCA_026710055.1 Aestuariivita sp. | reverse complement strand
GCTATGGGGGTCGTCATCTCCGGGTTCGGGGTGCGGCGAAGGTTGCGTGTCATTTATTTTTCGGTATTTTCGCTCTGACTGTTGATCAGTGACGAAGACTGCGCACCTGACAGCATCCTTAATTCAGTTTTTGGCGTGGGCGTGCAAGCCCGCGAGTTCCGCTTGCGCAGATGTTCGCATGATGCCCACTATGGTGATGATGTGAGCTGATTTTGTTGAGAAATCAGCTTCTGAGGGCTTGTATTCATTAAGAGGTCACTTAAATTTTATGTTATCCACCTTTCCGCCATCATCCCTAAAATTTCCACCGACTTTTGCAAGTGGCTCTGTTTTATTGCATTCTGCACATTTTCCCTCGATATGCAATTCTATCCGGATTGAAAAATTACTGTATGCGAAGCTCCTCACGCCAGACGGCCAGACACTTCGCGAGGAATTGGGAATGTTGGTGCAGAGAACCGTAAGTCGGATTAAGGCCGTGCTGAATGGCCCCGCCCTTTCCAACGAGAAAATCTCTACGGAAGTGACGAAGGTTTTGGCCGAGACTGAAAAGGTCTATGCCGCAACCCGCAAGATCAACGCTGAAATTGATAGGTTGGTTATGGACAATTATCGGGCGCGGCACGGATTTATACGTGATCTGCGAGAAATGGCAATGCAGCTTGAACGCGACGATTGGGACGATGGGCTGAAAGTCTTTGATGGATTTGAACTATCCCATAAAAAACTCGAAAGATCTCTGACGAAAAATCCGCTAAATAATTACAATTACTTGATTCATATTTAGGTTGAATAGAGCATATAAATGTCTGCTGCTAGCGTAAAACCAAAAACCGTATTGGAATCTATATTGAAATGGTCTGAAAAAAGACCGCTTTGGCAACGCGATGCACTTCGCCGGATTATCGCAGAAGGTAATCCGGCGAAGGAGACGGTCGATGAATTATTGGCGCTCTGCAAAAAAGAGTATGGCGATATAAGCGTGACGCAGACTGCAAAGCCCCTCGCAGCAATGGACCTTCCCGTTGATCCCGGCGAAGGTGAATCGATCAGCTTAATCAACCTCAGTGACGTGGTAGGCGTCAATCAACTTGCCTCTGACCAAACGCTTGCGTTCGAGCCAAATGGATTAACCGTCATTTATGGACCCAACGGTTCGGGGAAATCGGGATATACACGAATTTTGAAAAAAGCATGCCGCGCGCGTCACGCAGGCGATATTATGCCTGACATCTACAAACCGTCACCAACTGGAAACGCTACAGCGAATTTAACAGTATCCAACGCAAAAGGTGATTTGGAGACCTTAAATTGGGAGGATAGCGTAAGTCGATCTGACAAGCTCTCCGCGATAACGGTCTTTGACCGCGATTGCGGGACTGTCCACGTTCGCCAAAAAAAACTCGGTCATGTTCCGTCCGTTCGGCCTCGACGTGCCAGACGAGTTGGCTGGTTTATCTCAAACCTTGAAAGATCGACTAACATGCGAGAAAACCCAATTAAATCAGGTCAGAGACCCAATTTTTCAGAATCCGACATGGCATCCGAACACCTCTATCGGAAAACAAATGTCGAGCCTGAAAGCATCTTTTGATTTGACGCCACTCCAAAATATTGATCTGCTCACCGAGGAGCAAGAACAACGGTTAAACACGCTCCAGAAAGATTTAAGCCAAGACCCGGTCAAGGCATCCGATGAACAAAACAGACGTGCCACTAAGATTGAGCAATTAAAAACACAGTTGAATAGAATCGCTGACGCTTGCTCGGATGACAGTCTCCTTGGCGTGGTGGAGAAACAAGTAACAGCTAAAACAAAGCGAAGGGCGGCAACCGTTGCGGCGCAAACAGCATTTGGCGACCTTGATATGAAGGGCGTAGGAACATCTGTCTGGCAAACGCTGTGGGCGTCAGCAAAGTCATACGCGACCAGTCTCGGGGAAGACTTGAGTCCGTTTCCGCCTGCGGAAGGACAAGCCTGTGTGCTATGCCATCAGGAAATCAAATCAGACGCAGCAACACGCATGCGTGGTTTTGAAGAATTTATTCAGAAAGACACCGAACGTCTCGCAGCAAGAGCAGAACAAGAAGCACAGGAAGCAGTCGTGGAGTTTAAAAATTTCCGAATCGAGCCGCAAATTCTTGCAACGATTCGGGATGTTGTCGTCACGACTGATTCTGCTCTAGCCAAAAACATCCGCCGTTTTCTGGCATCGGCGCGCGTACGGCTCTCAGAAACACGGAAATTTCTGGGGACG
Source organism: Aestuariivita sp. (assembly GCA_026710055.1). GTDB lineage: Bacteria > Pseudomonadota > Alphaproteobacteria > Rhodobacterales > Rhodobacteraceae > JAPORY01. The sequence goes on along the minus strand of JAPORV010000313.1, from coordinate 19,678 downwards.
CTTCCAGATCACCCTTCACTCACGGCATTAGAACCCTTGCGTGGAGACGCGATTGATGAATTGGCTGGGTCCGTCCGCACTTATGCAGCGTCGCTCAGCGCTAGTATAGATCACGAAGGACGGCAAAGACTGGAGGACGAACGAGCTGAATTACTGGATATAAAGGATGCAGAGCGATTTCATACAATCGCCGTTGCCGAAGTTGAACGGCTCAAAAGCCTGGCTCTTGTGGATGCCTGCCTGAAAGATATGGCGACGACCACGATTACCAAGCTGGGGAATGCGATTGCTGACGATCTTATAACGCCACTCATGCAGGATCGGTTTCAGAAAGAAATAGTTGCCCTAGCAGACAACCGCGTTCGCGTGAAAATTGAACGATCTGGCGGCAAATTTGGATCCCCACAATACTTGGTAAGATTGTTCGCAAGCTCTGATGCGAAAGTGGAAAATGTGCTCAGTGAAGGGGAGCAGACCTGTGTTGCCCTTGCGTCCTATTTAACCGAGTTAGCCAATGCGAGCCACAGTTCTGCTCTGGTTTTTGATGATCCCGTGACATCACTGGATCACATTTGGCGTAATTCCGTTGCAGAACGTTTGGCAGAGGAAGCCAAAGTTAGGCAGGTTGTCGTCTTTACACATGACCTTATTTTCGTGAACGATTTACACCAATTGGCGAAAAAGGCCGGAACACCGGTTAAACTCGCCCATTTGGGACGCGGCGTTAATGGGGTTGGGTTGGTTTCAGATAATCTGCCTTGGGAAGCGGCTTCAATACGCCATCGTATTGATGACCTTGAGAAACATGCACGCGCTGCAAACCGGTTATACGATGCTCAGGATGACGCAAGATACCGGGCATCATCCTATGATTTCTACGACAAGCTACGGTCAACTTGGGAACGTGGCGTTGAAGACATACTCTTCAGCGGTGTCGTAGTGCGTCATCGCGACTATGTCAATTTGAAAGGGCTAGATCGCGTTGCAGCACTAACACCGAAAGATATTCAGGCCGTGGTGAGCGGATTCGGTAAGTGCAGCAATCACATCAAAGGGCATGATCCATCGCGTGGGCGTAATGCGGCAGCGCCTAAGCCAACAGATATGATAGCGGACATTCAAGCGCTCAAAACTTGGGAAGAAGACCTTCGCAAGCGGCAAAATGCAGCTTCTCAGCAGGCACGGTCAAATAATAAAGTGGCGACAGCATAGCCCCTTCAATCATCCAATATCTCGCTTTGAAATTACAAAATATGATTTCAAAAAATCGACCTGTCAAAAAGTCTCTTGACTCTTGATGATCAATGAGAACAAAATAGGAACATGATGGAACTTTCGAGCCTACCACATGGCGTAACTATTGGTGCCAATGACAGTCTTTGTCCCAAACGTCATGGGGTGCTCACTCTTGGCGATACGATTGCTTTGGCTAAAGGCCGGGTTCATGAAGTGCTTGGAGAAAGCGCAGATTGTTTTGCGCTCACAGTTGCGGCCAATCTCAAGGGTCCGGTCATTTGGATAGGTTTGGGTCGCGATATTGCATCGCTTAACCCGTGCGCCGTTCAGGACTTTATTGATCCGCTGCGCCTCACCATTGTTGAAGCGGTCTCGCGGCAAGAAGCCTTATGGTCCTGCGAACAAGCTCTTCGCGCCCAAGGCATTCAATGCGTCATTCTTGAACTGGTGCGCGGCATTGATTTGAAAGAAAGCCGGCGCTTTCAATTGGCGGCGGAAGAAAGCGGAACCATTGGTCTCATCCTGATTTCAGGGCGGGCGCACACATCGGCGGCTGACACACGCTGGCATTGCACACCGTCCTTTGATGGAGAGATGAGTTGGGATTGGGCATGCACCAAAAGCAGACACGGAGGCTTAGGCACATGGCGGGTTAAATGGACGGAGGGTAAGGATGGTTCGAATACTATCCATCTGGTTGCCACGGCTGCCGCTTGATCGTCTTATTCGCAAAGGTGATCCCCGCACCAATGGCTCATTCGCAATCACGGCGGAGCGTAAGAACGCCGCGCGCCTCACACATCTCACCGCGACGGCGCGACAGGCCGGGTTAGCGCCAGGATTGTCCATTCCTGATGCGCGGGCCATCTGTCCTGACCTTCTTACCGAACCGGCCAATCCCACGTGGGAGGCGGCTTTGCTAAAGGCACTGGCACGATGGGCCGACCAATTATCTCCGCGCGTTGCGCTCGATGCACCGGAAGGATTGTTGCTCGACATTAGCGGCTGTACGCATTTGTTTGGTGGCGAAGCGGCAATGGGTGCGCATGCTCGCCAGCGCTTAGGTGACATCCAGATTGAAGGGCGTATCGGGATCGCAGACACGAAAGGGGCGGCACGTGCCCTTGCACGATTTAGTCAGCAGCCAGTAACGATTGCTCCGGCTGGCCGTACGAGTGAGACAATGAAGGCGCTGCCGATTGCGGCACTCAACCTGTCTGACAAAATGGTCGCGGAACTCAGACAGACGGGCCTTAAAACCATCGGCCAGCTTTATGCGGTCAAAGCCAGCGAACTCGCCCGTCGCTTTGGTTTGGAATTGACAACCGCGCTGAACCGTTTGCGCGGTCATGCGCCTGATCCCATCATGCCAGCACCCAAGAAGCCATCCTTTGCCGCACGGATGAGCCTGCCAGAACCGGTTGGCTATCTGGCTGATATCAAGAATGTTCTGGGGCGCCTTGCAGCCTCCGTGTGCCAGAGACTTATACAGGAACAGAAAGGCGCGCGGCGCTTTGAATTGACCGTGTGCTGCGTGAACAGTGGCGATCATCTGTTGTCGATCGGCTTTGCCAGGCCCTGTTTTGAACCGGGGCCAATCCAGCAACAATTTGCCCGAGCGCTCAATGATCTCAAACTGGATTATGGAGCGGATTGGTTTCGTCTGGCCGCGCACTATGTTGAACCCATTCGCTTGCGGCAAATGCGCCTGCACACCGAAGCCGAAGCCGAGGATCATATCGCACACACAATTTCCACGTTGGGCAATCGGGTCGGGTTTGACCATGTGCGCCGCTTTCAAAGCTATGACAGCCATTTGCCAGATCGTGAGTTCTTCCAGATCGAGGCTGTTGCGAAAACCGCTCAAACGAGCTGGCAACCGCGCCCTCGCAAGCGCCCCTTACGATTGTTTCAAATACCAGAGAGAGTACGCACCTTGGAACCGGACCGCCCACCCAAACAGTTTGAATGGCGATACCACACCTACCGGACAGCCAAGGCGCAAGGCCCGGAGCGCCTGACACCGGAATGGTGGCGCGATAGCGATAACCGCATCCGTGATTATTGGCGGGTGCAAACAGAAGACGGGCCGCGCCTTTGGCTGCTGAATTTTCCAGGAGTGAAATCGCCAGACTGGTTTGTGGCTGGCAGGTTTCCATGAGCTATGCCGAACTTTTCATCACCAGCAATTTTACCTTCCTCACAGGTGCATCGCATGCTGAAGAATTGGTTGCGCGCGCGCATCAAGCGGGGCTTGGCGCACTGGCAATCACGGACAGAAATACATTTGGCGGGATTGTGCGCGGGCATGGCGCGGCAAAGGAATGGGGGCTGCGTTATGTCGTGGGTCTGCGTCTGGCCCTCAGTGATGGTTCGGACATTCTGGCTTACCCCAAGGACCGTTCTGCCTTTGGGCGATTATGCCGTCTTCTGACCATCGGCAAACGCCGAACTGAAAAAGGCGGGTGTGACCTCACGATTGAGGACGTGCTCGAATGGAGCGAAGGCAGTGTGCTTATCGGACTATCCGCCCCTGATGTCGAAAATATGATGCAAAGGCTGGGCAACACCTTTGATGAAGATGTCTACGTGGGGCTTGTGCCGCACTATGACGGGGATGACGAAAATCGTTTCGCAACCCGCGCCAAACTTGCAGACGAGTTAGGTTTATCGCTTGTTACCCTGGGCGATGTTCTCATGCACGAAGCGCGGCGTATCCGGCTCGCTGATATTCTGTCCTGTCTGCGCGAGAAAATCACCATCGACAAACTTGGCCATCATGCACAGGCCAATAGCGAGCGCCGCATCAAGTCTGAATTTGAGTTACGGCGCATGTTCCAAGATTATCCGCAAGCCCTAGCCACAACATGGGCCATTGCCGAGAAATGCCGCTTTTCGCTGGACGAACTTAAATATGAATACCCCAACGAAATCACGGATGGAATGGAGCCAAATACCCGGTTGCGGCAATTGACGGAATCAGGCTTGAAATACCGCTATCCCGATGGTGAAAGTCTCAAAGTCCGTTCGATGGTGGAGAAGGAATTATCCGTTATCGCCGAGCTGGATTACGCGCGCTATTTTCTCACGGTTCACGACATCGTTGATTTTGCCCGATCCAAGAACATTCTCTGCCAAGGCCGTGGCAGTGCGGCCAATTCTGTTGTGTGTTACGCGCTCGGCATCACCGAAGTCTCACCAGACATGATAACAATGGTTTTTGAGCGTTTCATCTCTGAAGCGCGTAATGAGCCGCCAGATATTGATGTCGATTTTGAACATGAGCGGCGCGAAGACGTTATTCAGCACATTTACGAAAAATATGGTCGGCATCGTGCGGGGCTATGTTCAACCGTTGTGCATTTTCGCTCCCGCCGCGCGACCCGCGAGGTGGGCAAGGCAATGGGCCTCTCGGATGATGCCGTGTCCGCCTTATCCAGTCAGGTTTGGGGTGTTTCCAGCAGTGGGCTTGGCGAAGAACGCGCCCGTGCCGCCGGTCTCGACATCAAGGATCGGCGACTACGTCTAACCTTGGAACTGATCAAAGAGATTATCGGCTTTCCGCGCCATCTCTCGCAGCATGTCGGTGGTTTCGTCATTACGCGCGGACGCTTGGATGAACTCTGCCCGATTGAAAATGCGCGGATGGAAGACCGTACGGTCATTGAATGGGACAAGGACGATATTGATACGCTGGGAATGCTGAAAGTCGATGTGCTTGGCCTCGGCATGCTGTCTTGTATGCGCAAATGCTTCGATCTTCTCCAAACATGGAAAGGCGAGCGTTACACGCTCGCTACACTGCCGCAAGAAGATAGCCAAGTGTATGACATGCTTTGTGAGGCCGACACAGTGGGTGTCTTTCAGGTGGAAAGTCGTGCGCAGATGAATTTCCTGCCGCGTATGCGCCCGCGCACCTTTCAGGACTTGATTGCCGAAGTCGCAATTATCCGTCCCGGTCCCATTCAAGGGGATATGGTGTATCCCTATATCCGCCGAAGACGCGGAGAAGAGCCGGTGGTCTTTCCATCGGAAGAATTACGCGAGGTGTTAAAACGGACCTATGGCGTGCCGCTCTTTCAGGAGCAGGCCATGCAGATCGCAATTGTCGCGGCGGGCTTTACCGCGACCGAAGCCGACGCCTTGCGCCGCGCCCTCAATGGATTTCGCCGGCAAGGGGCCGTCGAGGACTTCAAAGAACGGTTTATCAACGGCTGTCTGGCGCGCGGCTATAAACCGGCATTTGCCACGAATTGTTTCAAGCAGCTTGAAGGCTTTTCCAGCTACGGATTTCCAGAAAGTCATGCGGCCAGTTTTGCGCTTCTGGTGTACGCCTCATCCTGGATCAAATGTCATCACCCGGAAGTCTTTTGTTGTGCGCTGCTTAACGCGCAGCCCATGGGATTTTACGCGCCTGCACAGATTGTGCGTGATGCCATCCAGCATGGCGTGACCGTTCATCCCATCTGCGTGGAACGCAGCTATTGGGACAATGTCCTCGAATATGACCATGATGGAACATTTGCAGTTCGGCTTGGCTTTCGGCAGATCAAGGGTTTCAAGGAAGATGATGGCCATTGGCTCGCGGCTGCGCGCGGCAATGGCTATCGCTCACTAGATGCCATCTGGCGACGCGCCGGGCTTGGACGACCAGCCTTGATGAAGCTGGCAGGCGCGGACGCCTTCGCGGAATATGGATTGTCACGGCGCGAGGCGATTTGGAAGGTAAAAGGGTTAGGCGGGGACAAACCTCTACCTTTGTTTGAAGCGGAGGGCGAAGGCTTGCCCGATCTCAAGACCATCCTCCCAGCCCTGTCTTTATCCGAACAGGTATTTGAGGATTATGTCGCGACACGCCTGACCTTGCGCCAGCATCCTGTATCCTTGCTGCGAGGCGCAATGGCGGGGTTTTCTGCTTCATGCGGGCTTCGAAACATCCCCGATGGAACATGGCTGAGGGTTGCCGGTTTGGTCATCACGCGCCAGCGACCGGGCACGGCCAGCGGTGTTATCTTTCTGACATTGGAAGATGCAACGGCAGTCTCGAATATTGTGGTCTGGCCCAGGATCTTCAAGCGATATCGCAAAGCGGTCATGGCGGGACGATTGCTCAGGATAAAAGGCCGGTTGCAACGCGAAGGCTCAGTTACGCACGTTATTGCAACAGCAATCCAAGATTATTCCTATCTGCTGGACACGCTGGGCGACCCAATGAGCACGAGCGGCACGATTGATCCGACACAAGACAGTATGGATGAGGTCAAACGGCCGATGCATGAAAATCGGATCGGATCAAGGCCAACATCAAAATCAACAGACGCAGAAGACATCACCCGTGCGCTACAGCAGCATCGCTATGCCGCTTACGGTGCTGGCGCTCGGCATCCACGCGATCAGGCCAAGAAACTCTTCTACAGCCGAGATTTTCATTAATGGAAGAAAGTTTTTAAGCATGAAAGTGACATCGGGTTTTGATCCGCTGACTAATCTCACACCAACCCGACGGAACCTTGGAAATAGAATTCGAGTAAAAACTCCTATATCAATCCAATTGATATATTCAAGCAAAAAACGGTCCGCATTCCCTTCGTTGGAACGGAACCCGTTGGAGTGTACGCGTCGCTCGTACTCTATATGGCCCCAGCCATCCTTTGTGCGATACTTGTTGCTGCTATCGTGATTATCATGACACGTTCCTTTGTCACTCTATGAAGTCACTTCATGTACGGACGTTTTTTTCAGACACAAGGTAAGTTGGGAAGAATGCCACGTCCAACTTGGTATCATCGGCCCACAGGTGAGTCCAGCGATGCAGAGCACTTACAACATCGCCTCTACGCAGCTGGCTCCAATCATTCGTCAGGCGGAAGACGAGGACGATTTAAAACTTGCTTTTGCCATGTGGGAACCCGTCCCGTCCGGGTGGAAGAAACCACTTTCGGAAAAAAAGTTTTCGACTTTCAACGCCAAAAGCGAAGACGCCGCTGAAAAATCATCCTTCCGCTCCGCATGGAAAAAGCGTCCCTGTCTTGTGCCGATGAGCGGTTACTATGAGTGAACGGGACCAAAGGGCGAGAAGCAACCCTACGCCATTTCACTGCGCAATCGACGTTGGTTCTATGTGTGCGAACTTTGGGACAGAGCGCATATAAACGGCAAACCCATCGACAGCTTTACAATTTTGACCACGGCAACCAATGACCTCACGCGAGAGGTGCATCATCGAATGCCCGTCATTCTCAAGCAGTCAGAGGTCAAAGATTGGATCACAGCCCTGGTCGAACGCCGTGAAGACATGATTGAGAGTTACGATTCGACTGATATGCACTTATGGAAAATCAAAAAAGCGGTCAGCAGTGTCAAAAATCAGGGCGCAGAATTGATTGATCCCGTCGAGTAGCGACGACATTCTCCTGTATTTCCACCTCGTATTATTATTGCCGACGCGCGCTGTAGCCAATGCTTGTCATGCAAGCCACACAATCAAGGTGAGCCGCCTGTAATTCAGACCAAACCCACTGATTCCATTCAAATTTCTGACCGCTTCCCTCACTATACCAAGCGAGTAATCTTCGTTCATTTTGACCGCACAGAAATTAAGGTCACTCCATGTCGTCACAGCCCATCTTTAACGTGCGCCGAGGTAAGGTGCACTCTCCCAGCGGGTGCAAATCCTGCCCAACACCTGTTGCTTTGGTTGCGCGCGACCGCGGGCGATCAGAGAGGGAATGACAGGGTTTGAAGCACTGCGGAAAAAGGACGGCTTCGGGTCATTCAGCGATCCTGTAGGCCGAACCGTTTCCTTGGGATGTGAGGGAACGCCGGGTCGGCTTTGAGACAGTGAACACGCGTGACCACCTTCCGTTCATATGGGGACGTCTGGTACTTGTTGAGACGTGAGCAACGCCGGCATCAACGGGGCGCGTCGGGGGAATGGCGTCGGTCTCATATGATCCGCGATGGAAGCGGGAGGGTGGGACAACGCGGGACGTCCGGTCTGTGGGTGTGCACGGATCAACCGGCACCCTGTGCACTTCAGGCCGGTCAGGCCGGCGTAGGGACGGAGCCAGACCATGGACGTTGGAGGGACAGGACCACGAATACATATCGACAAGGGTCAACGTATGTCGGGCGGGTCCCGGGCATACGTCCTTAGAAAGCGAAACCGGAATCCGGCTTTAGGTTCTCTACGCTGCGTGACATGGTGTGGAGCCTGGACAGTCTGTAGGAGGCTTATCAGTGCGTCTGTCTTAACGCAGGCGCGGCGGGCAGCGACGGAGAGACCTGTGACCCTATTGAAGACAATGGCATGGAACGATAGCTGGGGGATCGGTCACGGGATTGTCAAGAGACGATCAATACACCGAGACCGGTGCGTTCGGTACGGATCCCGGAGACATATCACCTCACTGCCCTTCAAAAAGCATGTAAAATAATATGTAAAAAATAGAAAAATAAAATCTATTAAAATCAAGGATTAATGACGGATTATGGCGGACCGAGGAGGATTCGAACCCCCGACCCCTTGATTCGTAGTCAAGTACTCTATCCAGCTGAGCTATCGGTCCAACAATTACAGACAATAAAGAACATCAAAAAAAATAACAACTATTTTTTTTCAAACTGTACCTTCACCTTTCGGTAAGTAAATTTCAAAAACTGTCCCTATTTTTTTTGTCTCCTTTAAAGTGAGCGACCCACCATGCCCGCGAACAAGCTCCTCCGCAATTGTCAATCCAAGACCAAAACCACCTTTACGAACACCCCCATGAAAAGGCGTAAATAAGTGCTCTCTCGCTTTATCTGGCAAACCGGGACCCGTATCCTTCACCTCAATCCACCAACCTTCATTATCCTCATGAGCACTCACCCTAATCTCTCCAGATTGACCGGTTGTCATAATCGCTTGCCTCGCATTGCGCACAAGATTCACAATCACACGAAAAAACTGTTCTTGATCAACCCGCACTTTCATCATGAAAGGAATATCCTCAACAAACGAAATCAATCCACCTTCATCAGCTAAACGCTCACTCTCAAAAACATCAGAAACAATTTCTGTCAGTGAAACCATAGCCAACGCTGGTGCTGGTTCTTCAGCCCTGCCAAAAGCTAAAGTGCTCTCACAAAGCGACACAGCACGGCGAATAGAATTAACTATTTTGGGAACCAACCGATCAACTAACGGATCTTTTGTAAATTCAATTCTATCTGCAAATAACTGTGCAGAAGTAAGGATATTTCGTAAATCATGACTAACTTTCGCAACCCCTTTTCCCAACTGCGCCAAATGTTCCTTTTGCTTTAATGATGCCGTTAATTCTGTCTGCAACTTTTTCAGCGCTTCTTCTGCCTCACGGAGTTCAACAACACCAGCACTTGGTTTAATAATTCGCCGCATATCCTCTGGCGACGATGCATATCTCTGCATTGAAACAATAACGCCTTTTATTGGCTTTACCAAAAAATACCGGATAGCAAAAAATAACAAAATAGAAGTAAAAATTGAAATAATGGACGAAAGAAATAAAATACGTAAACCATAATCAATCATGGCATTGCGTAAAGGTGCCGTCTCTATAGTAACTTCAATTAATAACCCGGCTTCACGTACTGGAGCACCAATCACACGTATCATTTCGTTCTGCGATTTAATAAGCCGCGTCATTGCGTCTCTAATCAAACCAATCGCATCAGTATTTCTCAGATCAAATGTTGCTTTAATTGGTTCAGGTACCACTGATGATAATACTAGTTGACGTGCCTCATCTCTACGCAGCACAACATTAAAAACTTCAGCATTATCAAGTAACTCTTCTTCAAGTTCAACCGTCAATACGTCATCCGCCAAAAGCGCAAGTGACGCAATTTGCGCTCTCTCTAACCGATCAAGCAAGTAACTCTGACGATACTGCGCAACTGATGGCACAAAAATGAAGATTTCTGCCAACATGACAAGCATAACTGTCAGAAGAAGAAGTCGACCAGATAACGAATTAAACATATGTTTCTTTCGCGCCTAGGGAACCCAACGCTGAATAAATCCAACCAGCCGTTTGATCATCAAATTATTAAATAATCGCGAAGCAAAATACCCGCTAACCAAGTCTTTGCTTAAACCACCTATCGTTGGATAAGGAGAAATCATCCCAACAACATGACGCATCTTCAATTTATTTTTCAACACAAGTGCCCACAAGTTAATTAATTCTCCTGCTTGATAACCCACAATTGAAACGCCAACAGGCCGACCATTCACCACCATTAATTTGATCATACCCTTTGTTTTTTGTTCAGCAATAGCACGATCATTATGTGAATAATGCCTTGTAACAACTTCAAGCTTCGCACCATATTGATTTTGCGCCTCAGACTCAGTCAATCCTACCTGTGCCATTTCTGGATCTGTAAAAACAACCCACGGCATATGCGACATATCTGATCTTACGGGCAAACAAAATAATATTGCACGTACGACACAAGATGCATGGTATGCAGCAACATGCGTGAATTGCCAACCACCAACTACATCACCAACGGCATACACGCTTTTGTTTGTTGTGCGTAAATTCGAATCGACCTTAATTCCTGTAGCCGATGTCTGAATTCCTGCTTCATCAAGCCCAAGGTTCTCAAAATTAACTTTCCGCCCGCTCGAAAATAAAAGATGTGTACCAATAACCAGCTTTTTATGATTAAAATGAACAACAATTTTACTATTTTCATAATCAATTATGCTGACTTTCGCCTGCTCAATAATCTCTACCCCTTCATCTGTAAGCGATTCTACAAGTATAGCCGAAAGTTCTGGATCGCTTCGTCCTAACACCCGAAACTCCTCAATAACCGTTACTTTACTTCCAAGCCGGATATGCGCTTGCGCCATTTCCAAACCAAAAGGTCCACCACCAATAATAATTAGATGATCAGGTTTCTCACGTAAGTCAAAAATAGTTTCGCTCGTCAAATAAGGCACATTATTAATGCAAGGTATCTCAGGTATGATCGGACGAGAGCCCGTTGCGATTACAATCCTGCGTGCCGAAACTAAATGGTTTCCCGCCCGAACCTGCCTTGGCTTCGTAAAGACACCAAACTCACGAATAACGCGAATGCCCAGACTCTCCATACGTGCTTGACTATCATTAGGCTCAATCTGCGAAATGACCTCTTGAACATAATCGTTTACAGCAGAATAATCGACTTCTGACGTGGATTTTGCAATGCCAAAGTCCTGCAATGGCGCAGACTTATGTGCCCACTTACTAGTCGCGATCAGCGCCTTTGACGGTACACAACCATAATTCAAACAATCGCCACCCATCTTGTGACCTTCAAGTAAAACCACCTTGGCACCCATTGCTGCTGCGCCAACAGCAACTGACAGCCCACCAGACCCAGCGCCAATAACCAAAAGATCTGTTTTGATTTCTTCCACTTTTAATAAAATCCTAATTTCTTAACACTTTAAAGAAAGTAGATAATGCAATCAGCAAGCAAATACCCACCAGTGGTAAAATAATAAGTGGCTCTTGAAATAAATTGAGGCTTGGTGCTTCACCACGATCAAAAACCTCACCAACACCAACACCAATTGATGTGTAAACCAGCACACCAGGAATAATGCCAATAGCAGTTGTCCAAAAGAAATTCCAAGACCGGACACCAACAAGTGCCGGGAGTAAGTTCGCCACAAAAAAAGGAATGATAGGAACTAAGCGAATGAGCAAAAGTACGCTAATTTCATTTTCATGCAATTTTTGACTAATTCTCTTTATTTTGCCTTCGGAAGCATCAATTTTTGATGATAGCCGCTCGCCAAGCCCTCTTTTGGTCGCAACAAAAATGAAGTAAGCTCCAACTGTGGCAGCGAAAACACTCAGAAAAGTCCCCAGTACTAATCCAAATAAAAACCCGCCTGAAACCGATGCGATCGTTGCTCCAGGAATGGAAAAGACAACAATAAAGAAATAGATCAACAAGAAAAATGCCAACAATTCCCAATAATTCGTATCGCGATAGATCAATAATTCCGCTCTATTGTCACGCAAAACACTAAAACTAAACACCTCAGTTAAAAAAATAGTCGAGAAAACCGCTACGAAAACAATTATCAAGAGTGGTATAGTTCGGACAATGGTTTGATTTAATGACATTCACAACTTTCAGAAGTACGATCTCTTCTCATGTGTATATCAGCAAAAAAAGATCAAAGTGAAACAGAATGATGGTAGCCAAGCCAAGCAGGCATTATATGAACATATGATGTTACAACCAACCCAAGCAAGTCAATCGATTTGGAATAAACCGCCATTTGACTTTTTCTATTTTGTAAATTACATAATGAAATTTACTTTTATCACCTATAGAAAATGGCGTGTTTGTCATAATGTGGAGAAAAACGAATGAAACGCACTTTTCAACCATCAAATAGAGTTTGCAAGCGTCGCCATGGATTTCGGGCACGAATGTCTACAAAAGCTGGACGTAAAATTTTGAATTCTCGGCGCACCAAGGGTCGTAAGAGATTAAGTGCATAAGTTTATCCTCACTTAATAAAAAATGACTATTTCTGATGACCAAGAACGTAAAGCTCTTTCGAAAAGGCAAAATGAAGTAAAGCAAAAAGTTTTACCCACAATCTTAAAGAATCGAGCGGATTATTTGAGAGCCGCAAAAGGACGCCGACTAAGTATGCCGAGTTTATTTGTACAGGCACACCGTCGCAAAGTCGGCGAAGTTGAGGGAATTAGGGTAGGCTTTACCTGTTCACGCAAAGTTGGTAATGCCGTAACCCGTAATCGCGCAAAACGACGACTGCGCGAATTAGCGAGACAAATACTCCCAGAACAAGGCCGTAAAGGTTGGGATTACGTAATTATCGGACGTCAACACACAACAATAGAACACCCATTCGAAAATTTAATTTCAGATTTCAAAAAAGCCTTACAAAAACTTCACTCTTGATCATTGACCTAATCTAAAGATTTGAATGAAAAACTGTTGTTCTAGACTAACGTGTGTTAAACAACAATATATCCTGAGTAAAGATTTCAAGACCTACTTTGCTCTGTCGTAATTCCTTATGTCAGGCAATAGAAAAACATATTCATGCAAACGAAATTCCAAAAACAACAAATGCTGAATAATACCAAAGGATATTAACGTGACACTGCTTTCGTACGCCATTGCGCTACCAATTCGACTCTACCGACTCATTCTCAGCCCATGGGTAGGATACAATTGTCGCTACCAACCTACTTGTAGTTCCTACGCTTTGGAAGCACTTGAAAAGCATGGCAGTATCAAAGGTACTTGGCTAACATTACGAAGAATAGCGCGTTGCCATCCGTTTGGACAATGCAGTTATGATCCCGTACCAGAAAAGAAACCCAAAAAATGATGATCAGGCGGCAAAATTTAGTGATCATCAGAAATCAGAATTATAAACATAAATATCTCGCTCTTCACTTCTAATGCGTTCAGCCTAGAAGCTAAATAGTCTTTGGGCACTTTAATAATGAACAAGAACTAAAGTAATCAAACATGATGGATGATCAGAACAAAAACCTTATTCTTGCAACAGCTCTGAGCTTTCTCGTAATTCTGGTTTGGTTTATTTTATTTCCACCTCCTGAACAACAACCAGTGCCCGAATCCACTATAGCGACTCAGGAAGTAGACACTGATTTTGCCAATATTCCCGAAGCAGCAGACGCACCAATTAATCCTGACACCGTTGTGCAGTCTTCGACAGAAAATTCTTTAGAAAGGACGCCGCGCCTGTCTATTAATACGCCGCGCCTTACTGGTTCAATTTCGCTTCTTGGTGGTCGAATTGATGACTTATCATTGAAAGATTACCGCACAGATTTGGCGCCTGATGCACCAATTGTGCGGGTGCTCAGACCCATTGATAGTCGTTCAACTGACGGGGCTTACTACGCATTGTACGGCTGGGCACAAGGCAAAGGGCTTTCAACCGAACAAGTTCCTGGACCTAACGCTATGTGGACAGCAGGCGGCGCAACAGAACTCACGCCAAGCACACCAGTAAGGCTCACTTGGAAAAATGACATTGGTCTTGTCTTTACGCGCGAAATTACAATTGACCAAGATTACATGTTCCAAATTACCCAAACAGTCGAAAATAATGGCACAAGTCCTGTTTCACTCGCGCCTTACGGAATTATCGCCCGACATGGTCTACCTAATGATCTTAGAAATTTCTTTATCCTGCATGAAGGTGGCGTTGCGAGAGCTGATGGTGAACTTCTTGAAACTGACTATGATGACTTTGATACTGCGAACAACCGTGAATGGCTCAAGGTTGTGCAGAATGGGTGGACTGGCTTTACTGATCACTTTTGGATGACTGCGCTCATTCCACAACCAAATACCGCTTTTGAATTTCGAAATTTTTATGACGCACGCCGCGATATTTATCAGACAACAACAAGATTACCTACATTAACTGTCGCTACATCTCAAAGTGCCAGTGTAACCACCCAGCTTTTTGCTGGAGCGAAAGAGTGGGAAGCTATTCGAACTTATCAATCAGAAGGAATCGAAGGGTTCATTGACTCAATTGACTGGGGATGGTTCTTTTTTCTTACCAAGCCCATCTTTTGGCTATTACACGAATTGAATTTAATCATCGGCAATATGGGATGGGCAATTATTGCATTGACCCTCATTATCAAGGCTGTCTTATTTCCTCTCGCATTTAAATCTTATGTCTCAATGGCCAAGATGAAAGAATTGCAACCCAAAATGGAGGAACTGAAAGAGCGCGCTGGCAATGACCGAAAAAAACTACAACAGGGCATGATGGAACTATATAAAAAGGAGAAAGTAAATCCTGCTGCCGGCTGTTTGCCAATTTTGCTACAAATTCCTATTTTCTTTTCACTTTATAAGGTGATTTTTGTTACAATTGAGCTAAGACATGCGCCTTGGTTTGGACCTTTTCAGGATCTATCGGCGCCAGACCCAACGTCAATCTTAAATATATTTGGTCTTTTAGGCAATAATGCTCCTGAGTCTGGCTCCATTATGGCACTTGTTTTCATTGGGATTTTACCAATACTCTTGGGTGTTTCCATGTGGTTGCAGCAAAAGCTAAATCCTGCCCCAACAGATCCAACCCAAAAGATGGTTTTTGCTTGGTTGCCCTGGATTTTTATGTTTATGCTCGGTAGTTTTGCTTCAGGTTTGATCATCTATTGGATTGCTAATAACACAATTACGTTCTTTCAGCAATATACCATCATGCGAAGCCAAGGCTATAAACCTGATGTGTTTGGAAATATCATTGAAGGTTTTAAGCAGCAAAATGAACCAAATACCAAGTCTCACGCCAAAACCAAAGATAAAAAGGACAATAAACGCAGCAAAGAGGCAAAAGGAAAGTGAATAGCCAAATCTGTGGCATATGGCGATATCCAATAAAGAGTCATGGGCGAGAATCACTTAGTGAGGTTATGTTAGAAGCAGGAAAAACCTTACCGTGGGATCGTCATTGGGCGGTACAGCACAACAAGTCAGATTACGATGGAATTGGCTGGGCATCATGCAAGAATTTCATGATTGGAACCCGAACACCTCAATTAGCGGCTATCCGAGCTAGTTTTGACGTCATTTCAAAACGCATAACCCTCATGCACGATAAACTCGGCGACCTGACCTTTTCCCCCGACAATTCGCTAGATGTAGAGCAATTTTTTCATTGGATTTTGCCGATACTCCAGAATTCTAGCATCCGTCCTGTCAAAATCGTTTCATTAAAGAATCGTGGCATGACTGATAGTCACTACGCTTCCGTATCAATAATGAATATGTCTTCACACCGTAGTGTTTCACAACAGCTTGGTAAACCTCTCGAAATTGAACGTTGGCGCGGAAATATTTGGCTTGACGGTGGTTCACCGTGGGAAGAGTTCGACTGGATTGGGAAAAGGGTTCGCATTGGTAAAGCAACTCTTCAAGTACATGAATCAATCGAGCGATGTTTGCATACCACTGCAAGTCCAAAAACAGGTCGTCGTGACATTGATCTTCTGCACTTTCTAGAAGATAAGTGGCAACATCGTGATTTTGGAGTTTATGCCAAAGTGATTGAAAGTGGAGAAATTTCAATTGGTGATTCAGCGACTTTAATTTAATGGATCAACTGCCTTTTCCCTTATCAAAAGAGCCAGATAAAGAGGCGGCAGATCAAGCGTGGAAGCTGTTCGCCGGTCCGTGTGAATTCGTTAAAGGTGTGGTGGAAATTGCCAGCTTACCGGCTCCAGACCGATCGGAAGTGTGTTTTGCTGGACGATCAAATGTCGGAAAGTCATCGCTTCTCAATGCCCTTACAAATCAGAAAAAATTAGCTCGCTCGTCAAATACACCAGGAAGAACACAAGAAATCAACTATTTTGCTTTAGGGAAAAATTACTACCTTGTTGATCTGCCAGGTTATGGATTTGCAAATGCGCCACTTCAATCAGTTCGGAAATGGCAGACTCTTGTAAAGCAATATCTTGCTGGTCGTCCGAACTTGCGACGTACATTTCTACTCATTGACGCTCGTCACGGAATCATGAAAATAGACGAGGAGATTTTAATGTTATTGGATCAATCTGCGGTTTCATTTCAAGTTATTTTGACCAAAGCAGATAAAGTAAAGAGTTTGGATTATACATGTGTACTTGAACAAATTCGAAAAAAGTTATCCTCCCACCCTGCCGCTTTTCCTGAATTACTTATTTCTTCAAGTCAGCAAGGCACCGGAATTACAACACTTCGCACAGTTATTACCAGAACACTGGGTTGAAAAATAGCTGTCTAAAAACTCACAAATGATATTTGGTCAGGGTAATAAATCAAAATTATTTGTTCATACATAAACAAGACATATTGCTAACATAGGAGCTTATATACTTAAATCTACAAACACTATAAGTAGTGCTTTATATCCAGAAATTTGACTATCACTTTCTATATGTAGCAGAATGCAAATTTAAGTATATAAGCTCTCTAACATAACGCTACTTTTTTCAGAATTCGTTGTGTGATTCTCGGCACACAAGAAATTAACAAGGGGAAAGACACAATTGACAATGAACCCGGACTGGATCGCCTCAGCCAAGACTCTTGCTAGTGCACTTCCTTTCTTGCAGCGTTATTCGAACGCAATTGTCGTCATTAAACTTGGCGGTCACGCCATTGGAAATCAGACGGCTTTGGCCAGCTTTGCAAAAGACATCGTGTTACTTCGACATGTCGGGGTCAATCCCGTCATTTTACATGGCGGAGGACCGATGATTAATTCCATGCTTGAACAATTAAATATTCGCACTGGGTTCGTCAATGGCTTACGAGTGACCGACGCCGATACCATTAAGATTGTTGAAATGGTCTTGTCGGGTACAGTTAACAAAAGTATCGTTCAGGCAATCTGTCAGCAAGGGGGAAAAGCAATTGGATTATCGGGAAAAGACGCTACCTTGATTAAATGCACGCGGGCAGATCCTGATCTTGGATTTGTTGGATATCCAGAATCTGTTGATCCAACTATAGTCCACAATTTATTTGAAAAAGAGGTTATTCCCGTCATTGCGCCCATTGGAGCCGGTCAACAAGGCGAGACCCTCAACATCAATGGCGATATAGCTGCTGGTGCGATTGCAGCAGCATTAAAGGCTGATAGGTTATTATTATTGACGGATGTTTCTGGCGTCCGTGGTGAAAATGACAACCTCCAATTTGAGTTAAATGTAACTCAAATTGAGGAGTTGATTTCATCCGGGGTTATTTCCGATGGTATGATTCCAAAAACAACAACGGCATTGAAAGCTCTTACAGGTGGCGTTAAAGCCGTTGCGATTCTAGATGGTCGAGTACCTCACGCGGTGTTACTCGAGTTATTTACTGAACATGGTGCTGGAACACTCATTCGACCTGATAAACAAGAAGGTACATGAACAAAAGAAGTGGCGATAATTTCCTTTGCGTTTGAACTATATAGGATTTCGGGATGCAGAATGAGATAATGATTCGATTTGTTTTTTTTGCGGGATTATTCGCGGCCTTTGCAGTATTAGAGATGATACTCCCGCTTCGGGCACACGCGCAAAAACGCCGTGCGAGGTGGACAACAAATCTCAGCATATCACTCATTGATGCACTGACATTGCGTTTGTTTGCGCTTTTGATTCCGTTACTTGCTGTAGGCGCTGCATTAGACGCGGCAAGCAAGAACTGGGGAATATTTAATAAACTGGAATGGTCAATTTTTCTAGAATTTGTGATTGCAGTTCTGATACTTGATTTTGCGATATGGTTTCAACATTTCTTGACTCACAAAATACCTATTCTTTGGCGAATTCATCGGGTACATCATGCAGATCGCGACATGGATGTAACGACATCCGTTCGATTTCATCCTGTTGAGATTTTTTTATCAATGCTATTAAAAATAGCACTTGTTTACGCACTGGGGCCTTCTGCATTAGCAGTAATATGTTTTGAAATTTTATTAAACGGTGCTGCAATTTTTAATCATGCTAACATTCAATTGCCGCGCATTCTAGACAAAGTTTTACGAATTATTTTAGTTACACCCGATATGCATCGTATTCATCACTCGATACACCAATATGAGCATGACAGTAACTATGGATTTTCGTTATCGTTTTGGGATCGGATTTTTGGAACCTATGTTCCACAACCTCGCGAAAAACATGAATCCATGATTTTAGGGCTGGAATGGCAAGACGACAAGCCGAGTAAACTAAAATGGAATTTGCTACTCCCGTTCATTCGCAATTAGCCTTTTTTACAGGGTATCCAAGTTTAACATTGGGCAAAAATATCTTTGTAAAACAATCAGTTAAAAAACCGTATGGTACTACAAACTTGGAATTAATTTCAATACGTTAGCTAAAACGTAAGGCGCTACAAAATAGATTTCAAAAAATTTCAATTCTAACTCATTGAAATTAACAAAAATTGGTTATTTTTTAAAAATTTTGCTAAATGTGGAATAGATTGTAATATCTAAGCAATTGGCACTTTGTCTTTTTCAAAGTCTCAGTATACCATTTTTATTGTATTGATGGGTAGAGGGACTTGAGTTTGATGCGGGCACCGTCGGTTGTAAACCGCCAGTTGACGGAGTGTTGGGCGGCGTTGCGGTGATCCTGCCAGGCACGTACTTCCCGAACCATCGTCTCCCGGTCAGGAATGCGTCGCGCAAGGCATTGCCGCGTGAGCACATTGATCTCAATTTCAGCGATGTTCAGCCAAGAGCCGTGTTTTGGTGTGTAGTGAATCTCGAAGCGAGCTGCGATTCGCTTGGCCTCCGCCGGCTCAAAGCGCTCATAGAGGGTTGAGAGCTTGTGCGTGTTAAGGTTGTCCATCACCAGAATGATTGTTTTGTTGGGGAAGTGTACAT
>JAPORV010000467.1 GCA_026710055.1 Aestuariivita sp. | reverse complement strand
GTTTAACAATCATGTTAAGGTTCTGCACGATGTCACGCCGATTGACCTACTGGCTCAATCGGCGGTTCTATCTGACGGGGTGGTTGTGGCGTGTCTGTATAAGCATAGTGTCGGACCATTCCCCTCCAAAAAAGAGGGGTTGAAATTTAAGGAGAATAAAAATTGAATATATCGGATAAAGGTAAAGCACGCGAGACAGGTCAAGCGTTGAATGTGCATTATCGCTTCATTGTTTGGTTGATTCCAACACTGATGAACTTTCCGCGCACACAAAAATTTCTGCTTGGAGATAAAATCCAAACAACCGCAATGGATGTGCTTGAAGCACTAATTGAAGCAACTTATACCAAACATCGCGAAGCATCTCTGGTGAGAGCCAATCTAGGGCTTGAGAAGCTGAGGTTCTTCCTCAGAATCAGTCGTGATTCGGGGCGGTTGAAAAAGTACCGTCACCGCCCAAATGTAACCGCTTGCGCCATTAAATTTATGATAACCACCTGTAGGGGAGGGCATGCCACCCTAATTCTGCAATAGAAAACTGTAAAAGGCCGCAAGCTTTTATATTGCAACACTCTTAAACAGATGACTGACTCACCCATTGGGTGAAACAAAATCTATTAATAATTATTATTAATTTACTACCTGAAAATCTGTATGGCATCTTGTTTTTATGTTACTTTAGTGACTATTTATTAACTCAAAACTCAGGAGTAATCATGTCAAAAAAAGATCCTAAGAAGCAACACGATCAGCGTCAACAAGCGTCGGATGGTCTGTGCGCTACCACTGAGGAATTGACCTCGCGTGGTGGCTTGTTGCTAGTCCTTAAAGTGTTCAAAGCACTGCGGCTTAAGAAACTCGCGGATATTCTGTTTAGGCTACCGGGTAGCAATCGTGGCTACCACAATGGCGATATTTTAACGACACTGGTGGCGATGCAAAACGAGGGTGCGAGATGTCTGAGCGATGTATCGCGCTTGCACAAGGAAAGCGGATTGCTCAAGCGCATTGGTATTAGGAAGATACCGGGAGCCAATACCTTATCGCGGTGGTTGCATCGTCATGGTCATGCGGGTGTGGATTTAATTAACAAGCTCAATCAGAAGGTGATTGCTACCACCTTGCAGTATCGGCAGGTCAAGGAGGTGACTTTGGATATTGATGCAACGCTGATAGAGACTGACAAAGCCAGTGCCACACGCACCTATCAAAACCACCGCGGTTTCTCGATGATGGTCGGCACGCTAGTTGAGGTCGGTCAAGTGATTGCCACCCAGTTGCGCCACGGCTATGTGTCGCCGAACTTTGATAATATCGGTTTCATCAAGACCTGCCGAAAGCTGTTGCCGAAGGGTATCCGTCTCAAGCGTGTGCGTAGTGACTCCGCCGGCTATCAACACAAAGTGATTGACTATCTCATCCGCCATCACACTGAGTTTGTTATTCGTGTGGCAATGAACCCGTCAATTAGTCGCAGAATTGCGGCACTGTCGGGGATGGATTGGCAACGCTTGCGATGTAAAGATGGCAGTTTATCGAACCACCAGTGGGTCGCTTGTTTTAAGTACCAGATGTATCGTAGCGACCATGTATTTGACCTCGTCATCCAACGCACCCTCAAGCCACTGGCATTTCAGAAAAAACGGGCTGCCAAGTTGCTGGGTCAGCAACCAGTGTTGGAAATGTTTGTTGATGACACCGATCAGTATGACTATCATGGCATTGCTACGAATATCAAAGGACGCAACAACTCCGAGATTGTCCACCTGTATAATCAACGTGGCGAGCATTCGGAGAACCGTATTAAAGAGTTGAAAACGGACTTTGCCGCCGGTCGTACACCCTGTAGTGATTTTTCAGCCAATGCCTTGTATGTTGCCGTGTGTGCTTTATCTTTCAATGTGTTCGCATTGATGCGCCACGGTTTACCTCCTCGGATGCGTCATGCCAGAGCGTCAACACTGCGAGTGGATTTGTTTGGTTTGGCGGGGAAGATTGTATACCATAGTCGGCAATGGAAACTCAAACTACCAGACGGTTATCTTAGTTTGTTGAGTCGAGCTTTAGCAACCCTACGCGATCATCTAGGTGAGGTCTTGCCAGACCTGCAATCCTCCTTGATACAGCAAGACTAGCACCTCAGTTTTTAACACGCATCAACTTAAGCCGCATTTGCGGTGATGGCTACGCCTACTCTAATGCAAGAGGCGAGAGCTTTTTCCCAGTTTGTTTGGATGTCAATGATGATTTTTTTGTTGCACCTGACCATGATTTAACTATCAAGTTTTAGTTTTAGGCGATTGACTTGATAATTTGGCAGAAAATTGTTTGTTGCGTACGATTTTGATTCTCTATTGACGATTTTCGGTAACATGCCCTCCCTAAAGTACCGTTCCGCACAACCGTAACCGCTCCGCGCCATCAAATTATGGTTACCATAAATAAAATGGATGAATGGATTGCTTGTACAGACACAACGCGTTAGGGAGGGCATGTTAG
>JAPORV010000150.1 GCA_026710055.1 Aestuariivita sp. | reverse complement strand
ATCCGTCGTCGATGTTGCGACCTCAGAAACGGCCCTGCTCAAACCAATCGGGATGGGGTATTGTTATCAGTGAGACGACTCTATATCATTCACTATAAATAAGACAACAGTTTACCAGTTTCTAACATCAATTCAATAACAATGGTATACTAGAAAAAGAATTGAATATGAACGCTGTAATAAAAGCTAAATTCCTTAGTGTATGATTCTGTCCCTTTCTGGAATCAACCCAATAAAGGCTTGCTGAGAAACCAATCGCATAAGAGCCAGGTATGTGATAGAAAACCCAAAGCAATCGGTGGCTGTATTGAAGTCTTCGGAAATCACGAATGTGTTCTATTAAAATCAACAATCTTAGATGAAAATACCTGCGTCAGTTTGTCACGGTAACCGCGTAAATCTGCTCTAGTACAGGATGGATCAGATACGACTATAATCGTATGAGATAAATGCCATGGTTTGGGATTATTTTCATCTGAAATCGGATCTGGAGAAATCTTGAAAACTTGCTGAGACTTATTGCCCACTATAGATTTGATCTGTTTTACTTTTCCAATACAATATCCCCAATGCTTGCGATTTGCTTTGGGATTGGCTATTTCCTTTGCTTTTTGGTGCAGAATTTTCTCTGGATCTTTTAACAAATTACAACGATCAACGGATACGCCTTTCTTACATTTTAAAGCCAATAACTCATCAGTTGGAAAAGCGTTTTTCATTATTTTACCATCAGCATTAATCATCTGAGAGTAAAATAAGAGCCGTGCAACCTGTTCATTATCATTTATTTGGACCAATCTAGCACCTGATTTCCCGTTGAAGATTCTCCATGGCTATAGAAAGAGGTTTTGGTAGAGAAATAAGATCCCATTCGCAGTCGTCGAATTTTGTTTTTTCAGGATGAATATCATTACGGATGTGGTAAGAAATTTCTCTTTGACCCCGAACACCAATATCAACATATCCTGCGTGGGATTCGTGACTGAATGTAAATTCTCCATAATGATCAATACAGATTTCAGGATTAATTTCTTTGCTAAACAATCGACTTAATGTTAACGCCAATGCCTCTTGAAAAGCTTGTTCTGCTTGTTCTTTATTTATCTCACTAAGAAAACCTTGGGCGGATTCCCACACTCGTTTTATTTTAAGAATTTGTTCATGAACAATATTAGTTTCTCTCTCTGTATTTTCTAAATTTTGAAATCTATAGTGAGGTATTGCCCGTGTACTATTTTTATTTTGCAATATTTGATTAGGTGAGAATTTTCTGACATATCTCTGGTTGACATGGTAGGAAAATTCATCCCATGAGGTAAAGAAATCATTTTGTGGAAATGTTGTATTAAGCATTTAAATTCATACGCTCCCCAAGATCAGATGCAATAAGTTTTTTTAGCAATTCTTTGCTTTTGCTGTGAAAATTACCAAAAATCTGGTCAACCTTCGACTGACCATTTGATTGTTTAGCTATCACCTCCACTTTACTTCGCTCGCGATCGGAATGATAAATTCCAATATTTGCAATAACTTGATTATTTTCTAATCTTCCATTGCCATCTATACGCACTAAGATTTTAGAAAGAGATTCTCCTTCAACATCAAACCATCCCTGATTAAAGTCCCATCGAGGATCTGTGCACTGCAAAATTTGAGGTGCAATAAACTTATTAGAATTTTTGAAAAGAGTACATGGATTAAGAACGTTACCCTTTTTCTTAGCATTAAAAGAATTGATTATACGATAATCGATAGAAAAAATCGGTTTTTCTAAATTGAGGCAACTCAGCAATATATCAAGACGCTCCTTGACCTTTGGCCAAGTTTCTTTCCATCCTTTATATTTATGACAAGAAACTTGAATCACGTTTTCATGATACAAACCTGACCATTCTACTTTTCCATCAGCTGAATAAGAATTGAGTTCCTTCGCGGGAATTGGTGGAGGTGGAAAATTTTGTATTTGGGAAGCAATGCCAAATTGAATTGTGCTAGGGCTTTCAATTGAGGGATATAACTTTTTAATTGTATTTATTTTATCTTCAAATTTACGAATATCAACATGGTTTATAGGACGTTCAAGGATGACACTAAAAACCATAACCTCCACAGAGTGTGAATCGGCAAAAAGATTGATATTCTTGGTATCTGCAACCATGCTTAAAACGAACAACCAGAATGACAAATCGCTTCACCCATTGGTTTTATTACCGTTCCATAAAACATGAAAATAACAGGCTACACCTCAACTCTTTAAGATAAACAACAGTACTTTGAAAAACCTTATAAATTTAGCGACTTATACCCTTAACAAAATGGATTGAATTTCCATAATAAGAGATGCCATATCAGTTTGGAAAAGAAAAGTAAATAATATTTACATAATAACGTAAACGTTATAATCGATAACAAATTCGTTACTCAGCATCTATTTAGTGTCTGTTAAATCGGGGGGGGGGGGGGGGGGGGGGGGGGGGGGGGGGGGGGGGGGGGGGGGGG
>JAPORV010000225.1 GCA_026710055.1 Aestuariivita sp. | reverse complement strand
GAAGTTTGTAGTGCCATACAGTTTTCTAAATATTTGTTTTTAAAAGATCTTTTTTGCAAAATGTTAAAGATGGGACTGGGTAGGGTGCGGCGGATGGCGCTAAATTTGTCAGGGCATGATTGTCCATCGCTATGCGCAATTTTACCATGAACTATAGAGAGTCCTTAGCCGCAGATATTATACGGGCGACCCTCGGGCATCCACAAACGCAAAGTGCGCGCAAAGGCCATCCGTCCCGAAAGGTCGTAGGGGCTGGCATCTCAGCTCAGATCTGTTGACCTTCCGGCGACAATAACGTCTGGCGGATCGGTGCATGAGGGGTCATGGCGAGGAATCTCCGAATCAGAAAACAAACAATTCGGGCTCTCATCACCCACTTTTTTAGGCTTGTTGAGAGTTAATTTAGCCTACAGGGAGCCGGCCAAATCCGATTCGACAAAAGAACAAAACATGAACGAGTCAAAACTTAGTGGTTTTGGTATAATATCTTGGGCATCACCAACCGCTTTCACGGAGAATATTGTCATTACCCGACACACCCACACTCCTGACGCGGAAACAGATCTACAAACGAGATCGTGTTTGTCAGAAAGTTGTACTCCCCACGCCTGTTCCACATCGCTGGAACGAGCCTTTCTGATCGTACGGCAAGTCGCAAAACCTCGGAGGCTGCCAAGGATGATGTAATACCAGTTAAGGGTGCTAAGCTTCCTAGGTTGCGCTTTGGACGCCATAGTCTTCGAATACCGTTTAGTGACTCGTGTTCCAACTCATTCAGTGTTATTCGAGAGCAGTTGAAACAGGCCGATACGCCTGGGCTAACCGTCATTCCAATTAAGCTGAGGTGGAGATTGTAGCCGCCGGCAATAACATAAGGAACTCTTTGCTTATGACAGTATGAGTTGATCCATTCGCTTGTCATGTCCACCGATGGTTCATCGGCACAATTGACGATGATATCAGGCGCGGCATTCAGCAGCAAAGATTCTAGGTGTGCGTAGGCGGAAATTTTTATCGGGAATTTTTTAATCTGAATACTTGGTGAGATTCGATGGATAGCAGATTTGAGCGCTTGAACCTTCGGTACGCCAATGTCGTCTCGGCGGAAGATTGAACGATTGAGATTAGACTCTTCCACAATATCATTGTCTATGATTACAAAGTGCTGGAACCCAGAATGTGCAAGTTGTATAGCGATCTGACTTCCAACAGCACCGCAGCCCAGAATGGCGATCGTCGCTGAGCGAAGTCTGTCAAAGATCGCAAGCAACTCGTTTGCCGGAAAGTAGTCTCCAAGGAAATTTAAAATTCGGTGGAATTCGCTATTATTTATGGTGTCCCGAATATGTTTCGGCTCGGCCACACAACGCTCATGGAGAAGCTTTAAAAAGTTTTCGACTTGTGGCAACATTGCATCGTGTTCAGCGCAAATTTCTGTGATACTTTTCTTACCATCAAGTTGCATTATAACTTTGACTATCTCTGGACGGAGACGAAATCGAAAAGATCGACGCGTCGAGGACTGAAAAAAATCAAAAATGCTTTCGCTTAAGGGAATGAAAGAGACGGATGGGCGTATCAGCCAGTTAGAGGCGGATGCGTGTTCAATTTTCATCTGGTTGCCACGTCTTCATTTCACCGCAGGTTGTACAATCAGGGTTCCGCTCTACTTTGAAACTATCAATATCATACTTGTCGAATAGGAATTCTCCGCGACCCTGATCTATGGCACCACCCTTTATTGAATATAGCTTGACTATCTTTAATACAGCAGCGGAAGCGGCAAAGGCTGACATAGAGGGCAAGCCTCCGAATCCTCGTCGCCGATTTGCGACAGGGTGGGACACTGGCTTCCAATCTTTTAGTGCCCTCTCGAAATACATCGCATAACAGTCGGAACATGGCGTCTTACCTGGCACGATCATTTCGCTCAAGCTCGCTAGGTGTGCATCGAAACCGCCAGCAATAAGGAGGGGCAATCCCTTCTTTACACAGTATCGTGATAGTTTAATGCTTGTTGCGCCAATATAAGGTTCGTCTGCAGTGTTAATGATTAAGTCCACATCGTTACCAATAAGCGTTTCAATATCAGTGTCCAGATCAAGAGACATTCTCTGAGCAAGCGTTTCGGGTTCGATTGCCTCGGTGTGAATAAATTGATCGGCAATTATTACTTTTGGTTGACCAACCAAACCATGATCAAATAATGCGTTTCTTACTCTATCCTCGGGTGCAAGTAACTTTGGATCGACTAACACAAAATGTTGAAACCCGACTTGTACAAGTTCCTTTAATATCCAACTGCCGACAGCACCAACTCCAAACAGTGCGACCTTACACTTCATAAGCTTTGCTAGAAGTTCAGACGCAGCGGAAACGGGTGTGGTTCTCATATGGTGTGGGGCGAATTTTGTAAACCATTGATATGAAACGATAATTATTTGTCGAATTTTGTTCATCACGCGAGATTCGCTCGATTTCGCGAAAATTCGTCCGATCAAT
>JAPORV010000148.1 GCA_026710055.1 Aestuariivita sp. | reverse complement strand
TTCATATTTTGCCCACTATGTTGATGATGTGAGCTGATTTTGTCGAATAAATCGGCTTCTGAGGGCTTGCATTCATCTAGCGATTGCTTAAAGCTTATTTTACCTTTTTTTTCCGTCATCACATACAAAATTTCCTCCAACTTTTGCAAGTGGCTCAACAGTGTAAACAATAAACAACGAAAATCGTAAATCACTCTGATCAACGGAGAACCCAAATGACGCAACAAAAAGATCGTCCATGGCTGATACGAACTTATGCTGGTCACTCGACTGCCAAAGCGTCTAATGCTCTATATAGAAAAAATCTGGCAAAAGGGCAGACAGGGTTAAGTGTTGCATTTGATCTTCCAACACAAACAGGCTATGATAGCGATCATCAGCTTTCACGCGGAGAAGTCGGTAAAGTTGGCGTCCCAATTTGTCATTTAAAAGACATGCGCACCTTGCTGGCCGATATTCCGTTGGAAAAAATGAATACATCAATGACAATCAATTCAACGGCGCCATGGTTACTATCGCTGTATATCGCTGTTGCAGAACAGCAAGGCGCAGATATCGCCAAACTGCAAGGAACGGTACAGAATGATCTCATAAAAGAATACTTAAGTCGTGGCACTTATATCTGCCCCCCTGAACCATCTCTTAAGATGATCGCAGATGTTGCAGAGTACTGTTTCGATCACGTCCCCAAATGGAATCCGATGAATGTTTGTTCTTATCATCTACAAGAAGCAGGCGCGACTCCCGAACAGGAACTGGCGTATGCACTAGCAACGGCACAAGCAGTGTTAGATGAACTACGACCACGGGTACCAAAGAATGATTTTCCGGGTATCGTTGGACGAATTTCTTTTTTTGTGAACGCAGGTATTCGATTCATCACCGAAATGTGCAAAATGCGCGCTTTTGTCGACTTGTGGGAAGAAATTTGTGAACTGCGATACGATGTTGCAGATCCGAAAATGCGCCGATTCCGTTACGGTGTTCAGGTCAATTCATTAGGCCTGACCGAACAACAACCAGAAAATAATGTATACCGCATTTTGCTTGAGATGCTAGCAGTGACTCTATCAAAAAAAGCCCGTGCGCGCGCAATTCAATTACCTGCATGGAATGAAGCACTTGGGCTACCACGTCCCTGGGACCAACAATGGTCGTTACGCATGCAACAAATCTTGGCCTTTGAGACCGATCTCTTGGAATATGGTGATTTGTTTGATGGAAATAAAGTCGTTGAGGCAAAAGTTGAAGTACTTAAGGAAAGTGCTCGTGAAGAATTGGCAACTTTAGAAAAAATGGGAGGTGCCATACAATCAATAGAGTATATGAAATCCCGCCTCGTTGATTCAAATGCTGAAAGGTTAAATCAAATTGAAGCAGGAAATACCGTTGTTATTGGTGTCAATAAATTCACCTCATCTGAAAACTCTCCTTTGCAAACGGACGAAAATGGTATTCTTGTTGTTGAACCAACTGTAGAGAAAGAACAAATTGATAGACTTAATGCGTGGAGAGCGCAACGAAATAGTGCTGCTGTGGATGCTGCACTGACAAACCTTCGTGCTGCGGCAGAAAGCGGTGCGAATATTATGCCACCTTCTATTGTGGCAGCAAAGGCCGGCGTAACGACCGGAGAATGGGCCGAGGAAATGCGTCGAGTTCATGGTACCTATCGCGCCCCAACTGGAGTGTCTAGATCTATTTCGAATAAAACCGAGGGATTGGACAAAATTAGAGGCGCTGTTGATACCGTCAGTGATAAATTAGGGCGGCGTCTAAAGCTACTCGTCGGCAAGCCCGGTCTTGACGGTCACTCAAATGGAGCCGAACAAATCGTATGTCGTGCTCGGGACTGCGGAATGGACATTACATACGAAGGTATACGGCTTACACCAGATCAGATTGTTGCGAAAGCGCTGGATGAGAATGCACACGTCGTTGGTCTTTCGATCTTGTCCGGAAGCCATATCCCATTGGTTGCCGAATTAATTTCAAAAATGAAATCTGCAGATCTGGGACATCTTCCAATTATTGTAGGTGGCATTATTCCCGAAGAAGACGCAAAAAAACTCCTTAAAATGGGTGTAGCAAGAGTTTACACACCAAAAGACTTTGAGTTAAATGCGATAATGATGGATATCGTTAAGCTTGCAGAACCGAGCCCAATCGCAGCAGAATAAAAATAAACAAAACAGTCCGACAGGCGACCTTATATATCGCAACATTTCCATCATGTAATGTCATTATACGAATTTAATGGTACAGCTTTTAAAAAGGAAGTGAATTTTGTCACTTGCTCTCCCCAATTGTTAGTTAGTGTCTGTAAAAAAACCCTAAATTCGATATTAAAACGCTGAAAAAGTTGACTCTTTTGTCATTTTTCTCTGGCGAAGATTGCGGGTATTTGGGACAATATCAGCAATTATCACCAAGATTTGCCCCAAATCAGCAAATCTTCGCCAGAATCTCACAAAAGAAAGGTCACATTATGCGCACATCCTTCGC
>JAPORV010000489.1 GCA_026710055.1 Aestuariivita sp. | reverse complement strand
ACTCCGTCAACTGGCGGTTTACAACCGACGGTGCCCGCATCAAACTCAAGTCCCTCTACCCATCAATACAATAAAAATGGTATACTAGGTATAAAAGTTGAAGATATTAATCTAATTTTGAAGTCTTCAAGATATCATTCTTAGGGAACAAAATTCAAAAATTTTAGATTCCAATTGCTGTTGTTGTGTGAAAGTTTGGTGATTGAAAAATTGTCAATCTTTTGTTTGAGTGCCTCACTAGGTTGAACATTTAACGCACGCTGAATCTGTGTCAGGATAACACCAAAATGCGCTACAATGATGATGTTTTCCTTTTTATTTGAGTCAATAAGTTCATTCACTGCGGCATTGATCCGTTGTACAGCGGTATTCCAGCTTTCGCCTTTTGGTGGTGCTATATCACCTGGTTCTTCCCAGAATGCACGGCTTTCATATGGAAAAGTTCTAGAGATAGTTAAGAAATCCTGACCATCCCAATCACCAAAATTAAATTCACGAAGACCAGCATTGTCTGGCAAGCGATGTCGGTTTTTTGACAGTAGGTCAGCTGTTGTTGACGCTCTACGTAAATCTGATGCAACAATATTTGCGCTTTGTGGTAAATAATGATTTAGGCGGTGTATTTGATTTTTATCTGATAAATCAGCTGGAATATCATGCCAACCTGTGAGGTTCTTTTGGTGAGTAGGGCCGTGTCGTACCCAGTACCAATGTGTCAAGGTAAAGATCCTTTAAGACAGTGCGGTAAACCTGCTGTGACGAAAATCACTAAATCCGCTTGAGAAGCGAGCTCTGCGTTGAGTTGACCTTGCTCTTGTCTGAATTCACGACTAAGTATGTTACTCGGCACGATACCGCAACCAACCTCATTGGAGACAATAATCACAGGAATGTGACCGATCTTTAAAGTCGATAGAAGTTTCTTTTTTTCGGTAATCAAATTATCTTTTTTGTTTAGAAAGAGATTGGTGAGCCATAGCGTGGCACATTCAATTAAAATAACATTTCCCGAAATTTTTTGTAAGGCGTTTACTAAATCAAACGGTTCCTCTATGGTTTGCCAAGTAGGTATTCTTTGCTTTTTATGGCGATTTATTTTTTCCGCCATCTCTTTATCCAGAGACTGTGCAGTTGCGATATAAGTGACTACGTTACTGGCTTTTTGGGCTAGTGTCTCTGCGTAGAATGACTTTCCCGAGGCTGTTCCGCCTAAGATTAAAGTCAGTTTTGGCAAAATGCTTATTGAATTACTATGATCCATTTTTGTGAAATATCCGTATATTTTAATGTGATGTCAATTACGTTAATTCGATCTTGAGAGAGACAAATGTGGAAGTGAACATGTCAATGGAAGCGAATAGTGACAATTCAATAAAACAGCAAGCGATGCGCGCTGAATTATTGGATGCCGAAACAGAATTGGAGCTTGCGTATGCTTGGCGTGACAAAAGAGATAAGAATGCATTAGATCGATTAGTCAAAGCCTACATGAGGTTGGCAATTTCGATGGCGTCTAAGTTTAAGCGTTATGGCGCACCAATGAATGACTTAATCCAAGAGGCAGGGCTAGGCCTCATGAAGGCCGCAGACAAATTTGATCCTGATAGAGGTGTTCGCTTTTCTACTTATGCAATTTGGTGGATAAAGGCATCGGTGCAGGATTATGTTATGCGAAATTGGTCAATTGTTCGTACGGGATCTACATCGTCACAAAAGGCGCTTTTTTTCAATATGCGGCGTGTGCAAGCTCAATTAGAACGGGAGGGAATGTTATCAGGTAATGCGCAGGATAAAGATGAAATGTACGAATTTATCTCAAAGGAATTAGGCGTGTCGTTATATGATGTCAAGATGATGGATGGTCGTTTAGGGGGCGCTGATTATTCACTGAATACGCCACAGATCAATGATGAGGATGGCAGAGAGTGGATTGACTCAATTCAAGACGATGGAATGCAATCTGATGAGCAATACGAACAAATTCATGATAGGGCTCAGATTCAAGAATGGCTGATGGTTGCAATGAACGGGCTGACCGAACGTGAACGTTTTATTGTCGCTGCACGACGTTTAAGTGACCGACCACGAACGCTGAAGTGTCTTGGTAATGAATTAGGCTTGTCGAAAGAGCGTGTTCGTCAACTTGAGGTCGCGGCTTTTTCAAAAATGCGAAAAAGTCTCCAAGATCAATCAGCAGAAGTTGAACACTTTCTGGGTTGAACTTTGTCAGTTTGTTGGTCGCGATAGCAACATAGATTTTCAATCCTAATTTTGACACTATGAGCAATCTCTCCGCGATTGTTTATTTGCAGCACTTCATGTTTTTTCAATTTTTATAATTAGTGTCTGTAAAAAACCTAAAAATCAGTATTAAAACGCTGAAAAAGTTGACTCTTTTATCATTTTTCTCTGGCGAAGATTGCGGGTATTTGGTACAATATCAACAATTATAACCAAGATTTGCCCCAAATCGGCAAATCTTCGCCAGAATCTCTCGAAAGAAAGGTCA
>JAPORV010000409.1 GCA_026710055.1 Aestuariivita sp. | reverse complement strand
TTTGATCGGGTTTGGAAGGACTTAGTACCACGCTTCAATCGCCAAGGCGACTGGGCGCCCACATCGCACGCCAATGGCAATCGTAAGATTCGTATTGCGCTGGTAGCTTAAGGACACAACATATGATAGAAAAGTTAGTACACCATACAAGAATCGCACCCGAAGTATGAGGCCAACCAACAACTGAAAATTCTAGCATATAGGGGTCATCGTATAGTTTGTTCGCTCAACTACGTTAGTGTCTGTTAAAAGCCCCCCCCTACTTTCCGGCAACTGCTAAGAGACAAATATGAATATTTTTCATTATAATATCAAACTTGTTAGGGAATTTTACCGCAAAACCGCCGATCACCCGACGTCCAGTGGCCTCAACGGGTGGACATTTCTACCAAATGACGTAGCAGACAGACTCCGTCTGTTCTGTCAGAAACCGATTTTTTTGAACCGGTGATTAAGCGGCGCGACGTTGCTGTCGCTTCAGTCGCACCAAGTTGGTTGCAATGATGGATGTGCCTACCATGCGAGAGAACCCATCAGCACCAAATGAATAGGGGATTACCCGACTTACTTGACAGTGTGGCGAATCCCTTGGGAGGAGAGTATCAACATGACCCGTGGAATCCTGATGATCGATCCAATCGTGTACTTCAAGGGTGCAACTCTAAAATCTAAAATCTCGCTGTTTTGACTCCCCCTTCGTGCGTAAAAGGCCAAAGTCGTATAATCACTAATTTTTTTTTTACAATCAGCAAATAAACTGATATTATGCGTTTTTTTAACAGGAGGATTTGTTATGAGCAATGATAAAGAAGGCATCAAATTGATTGTCCGTGCTAATCCTACCAAATTAGTAGACGATTATCCCTATGAACGTGCCACGAGCGGTGTCATATCTACCAAAACATTTACCGAAACAAGAATTCTACCCTTGATCGGTGATTTTTACGGTAGAGATTTTAGACGGAACTTTTCGAGTGCCGCATGGTCAAACAAAAATGGAAACACTCCGTAGATCATACAAGTAGAATCGTTACGAACATAATAGATCGTGATAAAATAAATAAGCCCCGGCGTCGACGTGTGAAGCTCAAAGCTGTGCCACGAAAAGGCGAGATCTACTGGTGTGACTACCCACCTCCAGAATGTTTACACTTACCTGAATTTTGGAAGCGTCGTCCTGTCGTAATCTTGTCCCGAAATGCGACATTGAGGGGTATTGTGATGGTTGTACCAATGACATCACAAGAGCAATCCGACCCGTACTTATCAGTTCAAATCCAGTCCCCGATCAACAGCGAAATCGTCTGGGTGATTTGCAATCACATCACCACAGTGGCGGTTAGTCGCCTTTTACCGGTTAAGGGTCGACCTGTAGTATCTAGGGACATTTATCAAGATATTCTGCGAGAGGTTCTTAATAATTTGGCTAACGCTTGACAAACATGTGCACATGTGTCATGTTTTATTGACTTGCGGGATTGTTATAATTGCCGCCTCCCCTCCGGGCAACCGGAGGGCAAACCTTTGTCCTTGATCGACTATCAACAATCTCGCCTCATTCAATCCGTTGATCCATTATATGATCCATTATATGAACATTAACGATTGTTTGGATCATGTCTTCGTGCTGTTCCATACGCTGAGGCTGATACTCGCCCCGTGACCGCGCGCTAAACAATTTGCTCTTATCGGAAGGTTTGTACGTAGGAGGTACTTGCAAAACTTTACATTTAAGCGAATTTTTCTTACTTTCGGGCATTTTTTTAAGCAGAATGGACATGTCGTATCTCTTCATCTATGAAAAAAAGAAACAACAACACATAGAGGAAGTCACGACATGTCCTTATCTTCATCCATATCATATCTCTGGAATCGATGTTAAGGGGAATGATGCCCTGCGTTGAGCACGGAACTCGGCCCCTTGAATGAAAAGCACCAACGCTTTGTTGCCGCCCTTGATCTGCAACCGGTCGAAACGTTTTTTCGCACTGACCGTCATCGGCACGGACGCCCACAAAAAGACCGGTATGCTCTGGCACGTTCCTTTAGTGCCAAGGCCATCTGGGACATGCCCACCACCCGGGATTTGATTGATCGGTTACCGTGTGACCCTCCCTTGCGTCGTCTCATGTGGATGGGGACGTGTCTCGGCTTTTGCGAGTGAATGACCCTTTTCACGGGCATTTGCCTGGTTTGCGGAGACATCCCTCCCTGACCCATCTTTAACAAAATTTTCGAAAAATTCATCAAATTTCATTGTTTTTGCGATTTACCGGAATATTTTTTCCTTTAATTTCAATAAGTTATAATAAAGCAATTTTTGAAAACTCGTTGTAGTGACCTACGATTCCGTTAACTTATTGAAATATAGAGATAAGTTTGAAGTTTGTAGTGCCATACAGTTTTCTAACTATTTGTTTTTAAAAGATCTTTTTTGCAAAATGTTAAAGATGGGCTGAGAACGTCTCACAAAGCACAGGCACAATATGGTAACGCGCCTCAACATCCGT
>JAPORV010000081.1 GCA_026710055.1 Aestuariivita sp. | reverse complement strand
GACCATCCGCCTCCATCATGCATTTATTACGCTCAAATGTGATTAAATTATTAAAGTCATCCGATGTCCGTTCTTTGAATCCGATCGTCTGCGCCGCCACCTGCCCCGTAATAAGCAAGGCCACCAGCGCGGCGGTGAGGGTTGCTAATTTAGTGAGGGGGGGGGGGGTATTTACTGGTTATTCGTTTCATGTTGTTTGCTCCTTTCGGTTAGCCGAGCGGTTAAAACTAGTTCGGGCGGATTGTATCACGGGGCGTGAAACGATAAAAGGGGTAGGGCTATTTTGTGAGAGCTGGGGCTAATTGTATTACAATATAGGTTGAGTAAAGCAGTCAACCAGCGTTCCTCAAGCGCGTTGATTTTTGCATTACATCCGGTATTACCTGATTTGCACTTCTAAAATTATTGAGGGCTTTACTCTGTGCCTCTGAATTTTTATTGGAGATATTTATGACTCGGTCTAATCAAAATAAGCATGTTGCTAACGCCATTTTGGAATATGAAAACCTCGATTTGCCGCCAGCATATGTAGATGGTGCGCAAGGAGTATTAAGCCCAAGTAAAGACGTGCTTCACGTCAGTTTTTTTTCTGAGCGAACGGCAGGCCTGCCGAAACTTTCCGTTACCCCAAAGAAAATCGGTGATGGTAAATCTTATAAGGCAAATTTTGGAGATTCTTTTGGTTTAGATACAGGTAATGTTCGCTTCACCCGGCGCGTGGAAGCTAATTTGATTTTTACCCAAAAATCACTAGAAAAAATAATTCCTTGGTTACAAAAGCAACTTGAAGATCTTCAAAATGGAGGGCAAGTCGGTGAGTAATACTGCATTATATAGCACTGCAGCACATAGCCAAACTTCGGATTCATTGGATTTGCTTGATCAGCCGGTAATATTGCCTATTATTATTAGTACCGGATGCGTTACCCTCGCTAAAAATCAAAACACTGATAATCAAAAATCGACAACAGCATTTCAAAATAATCTAAACCATCATAAAGACCAAATAAATAGTCTTCTAGAGAATTTTGGAAAACCTAACTGGGATAATGAAAACGCAGATCCTGTCAAACAAGAAACTGTAAATTTCGCTCTTGAAATTGTAGAAAAAATTCTAGAAGAGACTGGCGGTGGCTTTGAAATTACCCCAAACCCTCATGGAAGAGTTAGTTTTGATTGGCATCTAGACGATGGGACGATGTTTACTGTAAGCGTTGGCCCTGATAAAGTCCCTAACATTCCATCACTTGTTGTATCAGGTTTGAAACATAAGTATTCGCAGAACAATAAGGATTCAAATTTATCCGGCACTCAGTATTACAAAGAAGGACGAAAAGATAATTTTTCGGTTCTTGAATGCGGCCTAAAATGGTTTATGGAAGCACAAGATAAATGACCAGTGAAAGCGAGAATCTATTTTCTAGATTTGTTTTTGACTCAGACAAGATTAATAACAACCGAGTTCATTTTAAGGCTTTTCAGCCCCCCAAAGATATGGAATTATCTGTTCAGAAAAACGGCAAATTAAAGCATGATGAAATTAGGGATATCGGTGAGGATATAGCTAAAAAAAGAAACCAAAGTCTTAAAGGATGGGGAGAAATCAAAGGCCAAGCTTTTCTATACGAAAGTTTAGACATCACGGTTGATAATAACCCCAACAAAGGCCACACAAAAATAACTGGTTGGCCAGATACTGTAGAAAGGCAGGAAAACATAATGAAGAATTTAGCCGCTAGGAGCAGGCCGGTTTTAGTTGAGTCAAACGCAGCATAACTCTGGTTAACGCCCTTACCAACCCCCTTAAAGCCAATACAAGCCATTCTAAGATGCGTTTAATTCGGGGTATGTTTGGTTTTATTGGTTGGGTTGAGAAAACGCCATACAGAGCAAGACACGGCCTCGGATTTTCAGGAATGGCTATCAAACCGGCCAATTTGCCGGTTTCAGGGGTTTTCATTCGTTGCTTGCAAGTGCCTATCTATTGCTTCATGCGCCTTTTCAATAGTGCTAAAGGTATGGCCATCTGGCAAATTATAATTTGACACCTCAAACCATGTCGCATTACCTTTTTCAGGTATTCCGGCTATTGACTGCAATTCCGGGTTTCGACATTCAAGAATTATGAAACCTCTATATTCCTGCTTGCTTACTTCTTTACCCATAATCAGTTTATATTCCAAGTACAAACCCGGCAAATTTCAGGGAAAACCAGATTGCCGCAAGCCAGCAGAAAGCCTTCCAGATCCTCCGCCCGATTGACGGCTTGTGTTTGGTTTTCAGTTTCGGGGTCCACGGGTAGTCCGAGGGCGGTTTTGGCTTGGTTGATTCAATCGATATGGCCTGCTTGGTATTACGGGGCCTGCCAGCAGATGCCGGTCGCTTCCATGCCCGCAATGCCCGCCACCCGGTTCGCAGGTCCGGAGGCTGGCGGCGATTCGCATCTTGTGGATGTCCAGCCCGGCGGCCCGGGCATGGACAATGTGAAGGTCATCGCTGTCATGGTTCCGCCTCTGA
>JAPORV010000228.1 GCA_026710055.1 Aestuariivita sp. | reverse complement strand
TATCTTTGAATAGCATCGCATTTCCTGCAATCAGTTGTGGTGTCTACGGCTATCCTATAGATTCTGCAGTGCAAATCGCGGTGCGTAGTTGCAAACAATACGGGGATGAAATGGACATTGTTTTTGCGTGTTTTGATGATGAGATGCTGAGATATTATTTAGCAGTTTTGGAAAACCAATGAAAGTTGATTTAGCGCGACACTTGCTGGAGGGTGTTCAGTACGTACCTTCTCCGAATAACGACGCTCGTCCGCCGCAAGCGGAAATTGAACTTATAGTAATTCACTGCATCAGTTTGCCGCGTTGTCGCTACGGAGGTTCCGAGATAGAACAATTATTTACCAACCAATTAACTGCGGAACAATCTAGGGCTTTAGAATTAGCGGAAGATCTGCATGTATCCGCGCATTTATTAATACGCCGCGATGGCCAAATAATACAGTTTGTTCCATTCCACCGCCGTGCTTGGCACGCTGGTCGTTCAAGCTTTGAGGGACGACCGAATTGCAATGATTTTTCTATTGGCATAGAAGTGGAAGGTTGCGATACTGAGGCATACGAACCGCAGCAATATGAAAGTCTTCGTTCAATCGTATCTGCCTTGCTAGCTGCTTATCCTAAGTTAAACCTATCGCGCATTACTTATCATAGCGACATATCGCCCGGCCGAAAAACAGATCCAGGCCCTTTGTTTGATAGAAATTTCATGCAAAGTTCTGAATTGTGATTTCGCTCCCTAAAATAGAAAAAATCATCAGCGCGCTTGCCAACGAGAAGAGCAAGCCTTTGCAACATCACATGGTCGGCGTAGAAAAAGAATCCTTGCGGGTTGCATCCGACGGTACTTTGGCAAAGACTGTACATCCCGAGGCTTTGGGTTCGGCGTTAACACATCCTTATATTACGACCGATTTTTCGGAGGCATTGTTGGAATTTGTGACTCCGCCGCAGATCAATTCGGCACAAGCGATAGAATTTCTAGAAGATATACATCGTTATGTTTATGCCAATATAGGCGACGAATTATTATGGTGTGCAAGCATGCCGTGCATTGTCAGAGGAGATACCGATATTCCGCTTGCTTATTACGGTTCATCTAATATCGGCAGAATGAAAACCATTTATAGAAAAGGCTTGGGGTATCGTTATGGTCGGTTTATGCAGGTAATCTCAGGTGTACACTTCAATTATTCTTTGGGGGAACCATTTTGGGAATGGTATAGCCAATATTTGGGCAATACTGAGTCTATGCAGGATTTTCGCTCTCAACATTATATGGGCTTAATCCGAAATTTTTTGCGCCTAGCATGGATCATCCCTTATCTGTTCGGCACGTCCCCGGCAGTTTGCAAAACCTTTGCAACGGGTGATACGCACAATCTGGAACGCTTTGACGATAATACCTTATTCGCTCCTTATGCGACTTCGTTGCGCATGGGAGACATCGGTTATCAAAACAACCAAGAAGCTAAAATTGGTGTCAAAGCGTGTTACGACAATGTCACCCAATATGTGTTGAGTCTATGGCGAGCAGTGACTACCGAATATGCGCCCTATAAAAATATTGGCGTGAAAAACAATGGTGAGCATTTGCAGTTGAATGCCAATATCCTACAAATAGAAAATGAATATTACACTACGATGCGCCCCAAACCTCAAAGTATTGGCGACGACATGCCGCTTGCTGCATTAAAGCAGAAAGGTGTTCAATATGTGGAACTGAGGTCGCTCGATGTGGATATATTTGAAAATACCGGTGTTTCGACGAAACAGTTTTGTTTTATAGAAGCATTGATGCTTTTTTGTTTATTTAACGACAGCCCGCTAATTCAGACTAATCAGTGGCAAATGATCGATGGCAACGAGATCAACGTTGCGCATCAAGGTCGTCATCCCGATTTAGAGTTGAACGATTTAGGAAAAAACCGGAAGCTAAAAGAATGGGGAATAGAACTATGCGAACAAATGCAGTCGGTGTGTGGCTTATTGGATGAGCAATGTGTCACTAACGTATATGGTTCAGCGTTGCAAGAGCAGATAGAGAAATTTCAGAACCCCGAAATGTGTCCCTCAGCATTGCTACTTGAGGAAATGCGAGAAAACCGAGAAAGTTTTGTTGACTTAGTGCGACGTTATGCGATAAAAAAGAAAAATTATTTTATGCAAGAAACTATGGATGAGAAACGTTTGAAGCAGTTTGAAAAAATAGCACAAGACAGCATCATTGAGCAAGAACGGCTGGAAACAGCCGATGATTTATCGTTAGACGAGTATATAGCAAGCTATTATGCTCAGTTGGGTGATTTGATATGAGTTATAGATTGCTTCAATTACCGGACATGCTGATTAGCGATTTGGAGTTTCAGAAAGATCAATATACGCTGATATTTTCCGATGCCTCAATCATCAAAGTGATGGATGCAGCACGACAACGGACTAGCTGGAGACAAAGTGGTCGTATCGTCGTCAACGGCGATTTTGACGATGATGTAGATGTCTCAAAAATTGAATTTCCGAAAAAAGTACAAGG
>JAPORV010000506.1 GCA_026710055.1 Aestuariivita sp. | reverse complement strand
CCTGCTGGGTAGGTGGATATTTTGTTGACGCAAAAATCACCCGCACGGCATCATAAAAAAAGTTAGCGGGAATGGCTGGAAAAATTCGCTTAAATATAGGCTTTTGCAGGTGCCTCGTATATGAGCCCTTTTTTTGAGGGGCGTATGTAAAAATACGAAATGGCTACTCATACACCTTAATCGCGCTCAATACGTGAACTATGATTCTTTTCATTGTCAAATGAGACATTAATTGACTTGCTTGTACGCGCACCAAGTTTCTTTAGTCTATCAATGTGGCTAAGTAAATTTCCGTGACCATTAGAAAGTTGCCCAAATGCATCCTGATATGCATCTTGCGCTTGATCTAGCCGCTTACCTAGATTCTTCATGTTATCAATAAACCCGACAACCTTATCATAAATCCGCCCGGCTCTTTCAGCTATAGCCTCTGCGTTTTGGCTGCGGCGCTCAACCGCCCAAACATGTGCAATAGTCTTGAGCGCCATCATTAACGTTGTTGGTGTTGCAATAGTAACGTCTTTTTCAAGCGCATATTCAGTCAAATGACCATCAATGCGAAGTGCTTCTGATAATGCCCCCTCAATTGGCACAAACAAAATAACATAATCTACCGTTGAATCCTCGGCAAATTGGTAGCCTTTCGCAGCCAAATTATCAATATGACTTCTGATTGACATTAAATGTCGCTTACGTGCGTCCACTAATGTATTTTCATCTTCTGAATTGACTACATCAGTATATGCAGTGAGCGAGACTTTACTATCAATAACTAATGTTTTTCCTCCTGGGATATTGACGATAACGTCGGGACGAAGCCGATCTCCTTCGTCGCTTACTCTATGCACCTGGATTTGATACTCCTCACCTACACGCAAGCCTGAACGCTCTAGAATGTTCTCAAGTATCATTTCTCCCCAAGCGCCTTGCTTTTGTTGATTACCTTTCAAAGCACGCGTCAAAGCAAGTGCTTCATGTGAAATAGTCTCAGATCGCTTGCTAAGTTGTTCGATTTCGACTTTTAACGTGGCCCGATCTTCAATAGTGGCTTTATGCGCTTCTCTTAGTTCTTGTTCAAAATGTCCAACATGTTCTTTTAACGGCG
The DNA here is from genome assembly GCA_026710055.1 of Aestuariivita sp. Taxonomy (GTDB): domain Bacteria; phylum Pseudomonadota; class Alphaproteobacteria; order Rhodobacterales; family Rhodobacteraceae; genus JAPORY01. The sequence continues at coordinate 1,463 of JAPORV010000506.1, read as the reverse complement.
CTAAAGCAATGTTTAGTTTCTCAAAATTTGCTTTTGAGAACTGTTCGCCCTGAACTTGCAGCGCTTCTGCTGCCAATTCTTTGAATTTGGCTTCCATGTTTTCATGTATTTTTGTCTGCATCGCAATCTTCTCTTCAGACGCTGTTCTTTCCACATGTAGCCGAGTCTCTAATTCAGATACTTTTTTTGACAAATTGGTTTGTTCTTCTATCTTTTCGTCAATCCTAATCCGAAGTTTTGATAGATCACCATTCAAACGTTCAATTTCATGCTTACGCTCACTTGCCAATGCCTCGAATTTAGACGCATCATTTTGGGCGACGACAAGTTGTTCATTTTTTTCTTTTATTTCTTGCCTGAATATAACGCTTTCAGATTGAAAATTGACGTTCGAAACACCGCTTTTACGCAGAATTAGCCAAAATCCAGATACAACAAAAACTATCAAAATCAATAGCCCCGCAGCTCCGGTAAGATCATTAAACACTTTCTAAACTCCTAATTTATCTTTAATTCAAGTCTCTTAGGGTTGAGCATCATTTCATACAAAACAGAACCATTTCAATCAATAAACAAGATTTAGAATTGATTGTTTAGCTCCGTGACTGCCCGCCGTTAAATTATATATTCTGAAAAAATTTACACTTTGCATGTTATTCTATTAGAGAATTATCAACTTAAGTAATTGCAATTTATCAGCTCCCATGCGTAGTAAGCGCACCTCCCTCTCAAAAAAAGCAATTAAAATAACAATGGGTGTGGTTCTCATATGGTGTGGAGCGAATTTTGTACACCATTGATATGACACGATCATTGTTTGTCGAATTTTGCTCATCACGCAAGATTCGCCTGATTTTGCGAAACGCCGTCCGATCGATCGGCATTTTTCCCTATTGGCCTTTTTCGCCGCTGCTATTCGCTTTTGTTGGGAATGTGGTGGAGTGCTCTCATATTTCAAAACAACTGTCTTCAATGGTAGACAAGAAAGAAACACTCTGATGACAATCATGCCCCACGAAACAGATCTTTGCAAGTCAAAAGAGCAGACATACGTCGATCAATCACCCGAGCAACAGCTTGCGGCATTGTGACAAAAGGTTTTCGATGATGCCGAAGACCTTGGTTGATCAGACATTGTCGCTGACCTGTATCGAGAGGATTCACTTGAAGCCGAGCACAGGTTTCAAGAGATGGTTTCTGGCTTTTCTCGCGCGACGCTGAAGCGTTCGTTTGAGACCCTTGGCGACCAAGGGCCAACGCTGAGCGTTAAGGGTCAATCGTCTCACAAGGTGGATGTCACGGTTGGCGATGCGATGACATTATTTGGACCGGTTGAGTTTAAGCGGTCACGTTATCGCCCGTCGGGCAAGGGTGCTTCGATGATTCCGGCTGAGAGCATTCTCGGGTGAACGACGGGTGGCATGACGCCGGCGGCTGCTGGTGTCTCCATGTATTTGATGAGC
>JAPORV010000021.1 GCA_026710055.1 Aestuariivita sp. | reverse complement strand
CATTCCTGACCGGGAAACGATGGTTCGGGAAGTACGTGCCTGGCAGGATCACCGTAACGCCGCCCAACACTCCGTCAACCGGCGGTTCACAACCGACGGTGCCCGCATCAAACTCAAATCCCTATACCCATTAATACAATAAAGTTGGTATACTATAGCGGCCTAGCGGAAGTTGATGAAAAGTCAATCACCTATTGTTCCTCTTGGATATGCGCTAAAGCTCTATCTTCGGGAAATTTCCTTTCCAGTTTTCTGATCAACGACTTTCATGCTTAAACGTACTTTGCCGCGATCATCAAAACCAAGAAGCTTAACCCAGACCTCTTGACCCTCGCGCAAAACATCTGAAGGGTGATTTAACCTCCGGTTTTCAATTTGAGAAACATGTACTAAGCCATCTCGCTTACCAAAGAACGTCACAAAGGCACCAAAGTCCATGACTTTAGCCACTCTACCTTTGTATACTTTACCCGCTTCTGGTTCGGCAACAATTTCGTTAATCATCTCAAAGGCTTTGCTGATCGCATCGTTATTTGCCGAAGCAATCTTGATCACCCCATCATCATTTATATCAACTTTGGCACCTGAAACTTCAACAATTTCCCGAATTACTTTTCCACCTGCGCCAATGACTTCCCGAATTTTGCTGGTGGGTATTGTCATTGTTTTGATGCGTGGCGCGTGTACAGAAAATTCGCCTGCCTTACTCAAGGCCTTTGACATTTCGTTGAGGATATGAATTCGTCCATCCTTTGCTTGGGCTAATGCCTTTTCCATGATTTCTGGAGTTATGCCGGCAACCTTGATATCCATCTGTAATGATGTGATCCCATTTTCTGTTCCGGCAACTTTGAAATCCATATCACCAAGATGATCTTCATCTCCTAAAATGTCGGTCAGAATAGCATAGGAACCGTTATCTTCCAGAACCAAACCCATGGCAACGCCTGCGACAGGGGCTTTCAAGGGCACCCCAGCGTCCATCATTGAGAGTGAGCCACCACAAACTGATGCCATTGATGATGATCCGTTTGATTCGGTAATTTCAGATACCACTCGAATGGTGTAAGGGAATTCTGTTGGAGTCGGTAAAACAGCCTGAAGCGCACGCCACGCTAGTTTTCCGTGACCAATTTCTCGGCGTCCTGGTGGGCCAACGCGTCCCACTTCTCCCACCGAGTAAGGCGGGAAATTATAGTGCAGAAGAAAGTTTGATCGATAGGTTCCATGTAGGTCGTCAATCAACTGTTCATCATCTCCTGTTCCCAATGTTGTGACCACAATGCCTTGCGTTTCGCCTCTTGTAAACACGGCCGAACCGTGCGCACGAGGCAGAAAACCTGTTTCACATGCGATAGGCCGTACAGTTGTAGTATCGCGTCCGTCAATTCGTTTGCCCTCTGACACGACATTACCGCGTAGAATAGATGCTTCTAATTTTTTTATAATTCCCGGAAGATTGTCATCTTCTTGTTCATCATCACTTAAACTCGCAATGATTTGTTCACGTGCTGTAGCTTGAGCCACGACTCTGTCTTGTTTATCTTGGATTAAATAGGCATCGCGCAAAATCGCCTCACCACTTTCCTTGATTTTTTTGGAAAGTTCAGAAGTATCATATACCTCAAAATTGAAAGCCTCTTTTGCTGTCTCTTTTGCAATATCTTTAATGAGGTCAATTACAGGTTGAATCTGTTGATGTCCGAAATTAACGGCATTTAGCATTTCGCTCTCAGAAAGCTCATATGCCTCGGATTCTACCATCATGACGGCGTCTTTCGTACCTGCGATCACAAGGTCAAGACGTTGTTCTGGATTAAGACGAAGATTATGCATGTCGTCAACTGATGGGTTTAGTACGTACTCACCATTCACCATGCCAACACGGCAACCTCCTAAGGGCCCAAGAAACGGCACACCTGAGAGTGTTAGTGCAGCTGAAGCTGCGATCATAGCAACAATGTCTGGATCGTTCACGAGGTCATGAGAAAGGACGGTACAAATGACTAAGACTTCGTTTTTGAACCCATCAGCAAAAAGAGGACGAATAGGTCGATCAATTAGTCGAGAGGTTAGTGTTTCTTTGTCAGAGGGCCGGGCTTCTCGTTTAAGGAATCCACCCGGAATTTTACCAGCGGCATAATATTTTTCCTGGTAGTTTACGGTTAATGGAAAGAAGTTTTGATCGGGCTTTGCGTTTTTGGCAAAAGTGACATTTGCCATTACAGAAGTCTCTCCGTAGGTCGCAATGACTGAACCATCGGCTTGACGAGCGATTTTGCCTGTTTCTAAAGTTAGTGTATCATTGCCCCACTGAATAGATTTGCTTACGTCATTAAACATATTTCATCCTTTTTTGGGAGTTATCTACCTCCCGTTCTGCGTTTTGTTTTTTGCTTGGTGACCAAAGGTTTTTACTTTAGACCCGATACCTAGTCATGTAATTTCTTGGGAGTGATATTGTAGAAAGTTGCGCTATACAAGGGTTGATTTTAATTAATTTGTTTCACACAAAATTCAAAAGTGATTTCTTTACATTTCATCACTCTGTTTTTGCGTTTTTGAGCCATACAGAGTTGGGGAGGGAGTATTTATCTTAATGTCTGACTTTCTCAATTTACATCAATACTTGCTTGCATCTTTTTGAGGTTATGCATGTGACGTAAGGATGATGACCTTAGCTTCAGCGTTTGAACTTCCATGAATTGGTGCATCGCTGTTTTTGACTCAGACAGGTGTGATATTGTTTTGCTGGAGTGTTGATCCGTTTCGATGTCTCAAAAAATTAGTTTGGCTTAACTTTTAAGTTTCATTGTCGACGTCGTTCTCGTCGTATACTTAATGGTTGGAAGGCGACTGTAACATGCACCTTACAATAAGGTTTTCCAGGAAGAGAAGGTAATCCGCAGAACCAAAAATCGTCCGTTGCTGGATCACCGACAGGCCATTTGCAGGTACGCTCTGTCAATTCAAGTAAACTGATTTTTTTTGATTTTTTTTCTGCTTGGCGTGCTTTTGCTTGAAGTTCCTGCAGAGAGAGTTGAGTGGGTAGAGTTTCTTCGGTAGAATTTTTTTCTTGCTTTGTTGACGTTGATAATTTTGACTTTAACTCTACGTTTGTTGCGCCCCTTACCAACTTGGTCTTCTTTTTGGTTGTTGCAGATGATTTTGTTTTTGTATTTTTTTTCACATTGTTACTCAGTTTTTGAATCAGACTTAATGATTAATTTAGTGCGCAATTATTGATTTGACAGGTTTAACCTGTATAAATTTCCGATAACTGCAATTCGTGAAACTTTACCTAAATCAGTGATAAACTAGATTAGTACTATGGCCTTTTTCTATTACCTAGTAAAAACTTTATATGCTCTCTTTAGCAAAACACACTAAAGTTCTTTTCGAAAGATAACGATATTGTCATTTAGTTGTTAAATTATTGCCTGTCCCTTAAATTCTGCCATTCATCGATGAGTTTTTTCATCTAGTGTGTTCATAGTTTCCCACAGCGTGTGACATGCTGGTTTAATGCGTTGCTCTATAGCAACCATCGCATCTACGATGAGGTCTTCGCGCCAACGACGACCAGCAATTTGAACCCCTATGGGTTGTAGACCGTCGTTTAGTTTGGTAATTCGCGTTGGTAAATTTCCGGCTGGAAGACCTGTGAAGTTGAACACATAAGACCAGAGTGAATGCCCCATCACCTCACGTACTCCCTCTGAACCTTCGGTATCGCGACCTGGTCCAAAGAACGGCTGCAATAAAAATGGGGTTAGAACGAGCGGATATTTCTCAAGAAAAAGAGACCACTGGCGAGCATAGTGACTGCGCTGGGCCATCATCCTAATCAGTTCAGAACCTTCATACGGTGGGAAAAGTTGATAATACTCGTCAAAAATAGATTGGAGTTCATCGGAACCAAGTGTCTCAATGTCGCGCGACATGAGTGCATTTACTTCACCCATAAGGGTTCTAAATGCAACCTCACCGCATTCTTGGGCTAAAGGTGGATTAACTTCTTCAATAACAAATCCGGCATCTTCAAGCGCTTTGGCTGCGGCGTCAAGTGCTGCAGTAACATCAGGGTGTATGCCCAAACCAAAGTCATCTTTACAATATCCAACTTTTATTGGGCGTGGTAGTTGATCTCCTCGCCAAGGTAGGGGCGCGTGGAATGGATCCCTTGGGTCATGTTTGATAGCAATCGGCATAGCAAGATGAAGGTCTTCGGCCGTGCGCGTGATCAAGCCTTGAACAGACATTGATTGCGCAAGTAACCCGCGTTCGGTAGATTTTTGGCTTGGATTCCAAGCGGGCACTCTACTCAATCCCGGTTTGACGGTAACTGCACCATTTGCGGAAGCAGGAAAGCGAAGTGAACCACCTATATCGTTCCCATGTGCTAACGCCCCAATGCCCGCTATAACCGCAGCACCAGCACCACCGGACGATCCACCGGCAGAAATATGTCGCCCCCACGGATTGAATGTACGTCCATGAAGTGGATTATCTGTATCAGCTCGAAAAGAAAATTCTGGCGTATTGGTACGTCCAATGACTATCGCGCCTGCGTCTTCCATATTTTTTACGAACGGTGCGTCTTGGTCAGCGATAAAGTCTTTCAAGGCAGGTAGCCCATTGCTTGTAGCAAAACCAACCTGATCAATATTGATTTTGATTGTGATCGGTATGCCATAAAGTGGTTTATCAGATGAACTTGATTGATCTAACACACGCGCTCTTGCGATCGCTTTATCAGCAAGGCTTTCGACAACGGCATTGAGTTGAGGATTTATGGCGTCCATACGGGCACAGATAGACTCGATTACTTCAACGGCACTAATTTTCTTCTTTCTAATTGCTACAATGATTTCGTTTGCGCTCCACTGCCAAGTTGGTTTATTCGCCATTTTTTCAATCTCATGTGTATAATAATCACTAACATTTCTCTTTTCTGTGAGATGAGTCAAGACTTCTCATAGTTTTGAATACATTGGATATCATACAATTAAGATTCCGGGAAATTCTTGATCGCATTCTCGACAGTTAGAATTTGAAGAGAGAATAATATAATACAGAAGTGATAATTTAAGTTCGAAAAACATAATATTTGGTCTTTACTAATGTCGTCATTGCTAAATCAAACGGAGCCGCTATAATTAAAATTTTGGTGAGAGCGCGATAAAATTTATCTGGTTTAGTCAGGTTATCTCATCTAATGAAATAATTGATTTCTTAGATTCCAGAAATATCGTTGCGATAATGCCTGAGACATCATTTGATCAGAATGGATTTAGTGGTGGTAATTTTGAAATAACTGGCCTAAATGCGGGAGCGAGTATTGACGAGGTAGCGTATGAAGGGTCATTTTTTGGCTCGGAGGCTGATAGTATTGCAGGAACATTTACTGGAGTCGACGATGCCTCAGATAATCCTGATATGACTATCGCTGGGTTTTTTGGCACAAGAAAGAATGAGTAAAACAAGAGGGAGAGTTACCTAATCAATGAACTGCCAGAAATTCCCGCCAGAATATTTTATTTTTTATTTTCATATAGTTATGCAATTTAAAAAAGTGATTTTTCGTAAAATTTCTGTACCAAAATTGAGACTTTAAAGTTATGTTTTGGAACATTTTTTTCTATTTTTCTCAATGACTTAGAGTTCGAATGACACTCGTTACCATTCACCCACGTTATCGGGAATTGTTGATGAACTGCTCAGATTGGCCGAGATGATCTTAACAGTTTTATTTTTATCAGCTTAAGAAATGTGAAAAAGCATATCCGATGATGTTAAAATCCCCTTCGGCGTAATCTTCACCATGTTCCGCTAATATTTTTAAAGGAAGTCTTCAAGGGACGACAATGCGTCTGCTCACGCAACAAACTCAACACGTTTATCTGGAAAATATTCAGAAAAACGATCTAAAATAGTGTAAATTTCCGTATATCGTTTTGTTGAATAGTTGATTGTGTCCTTAAAATTAATTACTCTGGTTTTAAGGACATTTTTTGAGACACTCGCGATGCAAAATATAACGCGGCAAATGGATGAGATTGTAAGTCTTCTGAATGAAAGTGCATGTGGACTTTCACTTAGCCAGATTGTAAAAAAAATATCATTTTCAATAAATTACAAAACATTACAACGACGATTAGCCGCGCTCGTAGAGGAGCAAAGAATAGAAAAAATCGGTGAAAGAAAAGCTGCTAAATACTATATTTTTTCAGGTTCTCTACAGGGAATTAAAAGACAGGAAGATCAAGAAAATGATGGGGTTTTCAGCTTAGAAAGTCGGAATTCTCTTAAGTTTTTAAAGATACCGTTATATATGCGCCAAAAAATGTCCTATAAAAGACAGGTTATCGACGAGTACATCCCTAATGAAACAATTTATGTCCCTAAAGAACAGCGCGAGGAATTATTAGGCGAAGGGAAGCGGTGCGATGTAACGTTGGTAGCAGGAACCTATGCACGGCAAATTTGCCAGCGTCTACTGATTGATCTTTCCTATAATTCTAGCCGATTAGAGGGAAATACCTATTCTAAATTAGACACTCAAAAACTAGTTGAAGAGGGCATTCGCGCAGACGGAAAACCCCATAGAGAAACTGTGATGATTATGAACCACAAAGAAGCTATCTTATTCCTTGTGGAGAACGCGCACGAAATCGAATTAAACAGCTTCACATTATTTAATTTGCATCATTTGCTGTCGCAAGATCTGCTCGTAAATCCTGAGGCAGGTGGTAGGGTTCGTACAGTTGACGTTGATATTGGACAATCAACATACAAGCCAGTTAGCAATCCACACGTGTTGAAAGAGTTACTCGAACTCATTTTGCTGAAAGCACGAAGGATTAAAGATTCATTTGAACAGAGCTTTTTTTATTGATCCATTTATCGTATCTACAGGCTTTTGAAGACGTAAACAAACGTACATCAAGGCTAAGTTGTAATATCCCGTTCATCAAACATAATTTATGTCCACTTAGTTTTGTTGACGTCTCCAGTGATGATTATATTGCCGCGCTACTCGCAATGTATGAAAAAACCGAAATTAGTCCTATGCTTGAGTTATTTTGCTGGGCGTATGTGCGCTCCTGTAAGCAATATGGCGTTGTAAGAAAGTCTCTGGGGGAAGTTGACGCTTTTCGCATTCAGTATCGACAGCAACGAAAAGAGGTGATGGGCCATGTTGTTAGAAATGGCTTGCATGGTGACGCTATTCAAATCCATGTTGAAAAATATTGCGTTGAAAAGAATATTGTTGAGAAAGATAGATTTACGGCGATGACTCTCGCTGATCTGAGTAGCCTACATGCCGGAGCAATAATTGGGCTTGGAATATCTGAGGCACAACTTAGCGCATGGCTAGAGGGTTGTTAAAGTGGACTGCCGGTGGGCTCATTTGCATCGAATGAACGACCTAAGCCGACGCTCAGCAATTCTAAAGGAATTAGGTGCATTCATTGAGTCAAAGTCTTTTGAAATATGACCGCGAAGTGGATAACAATTCTGAAAACATCATTATGTATCATGCGCTAACAGTTTATGGTCAGTCGGTAAATGACATTCTACTATGGTAGTATAATAGTTACGAAGTAACTTAGGCTTATTTAAATTTGCGGATTTGGCATCACATAAATTTTTCGGAATATCTTCAAATTAAAGATCGAAAAATAATCAATGGCTTTATTCATTTGCGTCCGTAACCAATAGACTCGAGCGCTTCTTGGATTTCATCAAGAATAATAGGGTCGTCTATTGTTGCCGGCATTTTATAATCCTCTCCATCAGCGATCTTAACCATTGTTCCGCGCAGAATTTTCCCGGATCTGGTTTTGGGCAAGCGATTGACAACGACTGCACGTTTGAATGCAGCAACGGGCCCAATTTTTTCTCGAACATGTTGTACAACTTCTCTAGTGATCTCGCCATGAGGCTTTTGGGTGCCTGAATTGAGACAGATTAAACCAATGGGAATTTGGCCCTTGAGCTCATCACTCACACCGATAACTGCACATTCGGCAACATCTTCATGTGCTGCAAGAACCTCTTCAATCGCTCCGGTCGATAGTCTATGACCAGCAATATTAATCACGTCATCAGTACGTGCCATAATATAAAGATAGCCATCATCGTCAATCTGTCCGGCATCACCCGTCTCATAGTACCCCGGAAAGGTTGCGAGATAACTTTTTCGAAAGCGATCATCGGCATTCCATAACGTTGGAAGTGTACCGGGCGGAAGTGGTAGCTTAATGGCAATAGATCCTAATTCTCCTGTCGTTAAGTCATGTCCGCTATTGTCAAGAATTTTTACGTCATAGCCTGGCATAGCGACCGAAGGAGATCCGATCTTTATGGGCAGTTTTTCAATTCCGTAAGGATTGGCTGCAATTGCATAACCGGTTTCCGTTTGCCACCAATGATCAATGATCGGAATATTTAACGCATCATGCGCCCATTTAATTGTGTCCGGGTCAGCGCGTTCTCCTGCAAGAAATAGTGTTCGTAAGCAAGATAAGTCAAACTTTTGGATAAATTCCGCCTTTGGATCTTCTCTTTTCACGGCTCGAATTGCTGTGGGTGCTGTAAAAAAACAAGCGACATCGTGTTTAGAAATTGTTCGCCAAAACGTGCCTGCGTCAGGCGTTCCAACAGGTTTACCTTCAAAAACAATGGTTGTATTGCCATGAATAAGCGGTGCATAGCAAATGTAACTATGCCCAACGACCCAGCCAACATCTGATGCTGCCCAGAAAACTTCTCCTGGTTTAACATCATAAATGTTTTTCATAGTCCAATTTAATGCTACCAAGTGACCGGCAGTTGGACGAACAACCCCTTTAGGTGCGCCCGTTGTTCCCGATGTGTAAAGAATATATGCTGGATGATTTCCAGCCACGGGCACACAATCAATAGGTTTGGCATGCTCTTGAAATTCGTGCCATTCAGTATCATATCCCTCAATCAAAGGCGCAACGGATTGTTCGCGTTGAAAAATAACACAGAAATCGGTCTTGTGGGTTGCTATAGTAAGGGCATTATCAAGTAGTGGTTTATATGAAACGATTCGATCTGGTTCCAACCCACAAGATGCGGCGATGATAGCTTTTGGTTGGCAATCATCAATGCGAACAGCCAATTCATTTGGTGCAAATCCTCCAAATACCACTGAATGAATCGCGCCAATACGCACACAAGCGAGCATGGCAATTAAAGCCTCTGGAATCATCGGCATATAAATGATAACCCGATCATTTTTTTGAATGCCTTTATTTGAAAGAGCTCCTGCTAGTAAGGCCACACGTTCTTGTAATTCGGCATAGGTAATTTTGCTTGTTGAATTCGTGATAGGGCTTTCGTGAATGATTGCGACTTGTTGACCTTTGCCTGATTGGACATGCCGATCAACAGCGTTCCAGCAGGTATTGACTTGAGCATCAACAAACCATTCATAGAAACCGTCATTATTTTCGTTGAGCACTTGCTGTGGTTCTTTATACCAATCAATGGCTTGAGCAGCTTGCAACCAAAATCCTTGAGGGTCGGTTTGCCAGGATTGATAAATATTGGCGTATTTCATGGTAAAAAATATCCTTGGTAAAGGCGTTGAGTGGTGTTTATTGAACGCCTAAAGTGCTTTGGATCTCTGTGATTTAATTTTGCGCGATTGGTACGGGATGGATTGACTTAACATATTACCCATATTGTGTTACAGGTGTTCCTGCAATGGCACTCATATTTAAGAGTCCTCGTGCTGTAATTGATGGTGTTACAACATGTGCACGATTACCCATTCCCATAAGAATGGGTCCAACCTCTAGTCCATTAGCTCTCATTTGCAGGATGTTTCGCACAGCACCCGAGGCGTCTGAATTTGCAAAGATCAACACGTTTGCCACGCCTTCCATTCTGTTTTTGGGGAATATGCGTTTTCTAATTTCTGGATTCAAAGCCGCATCAATATGCATTTCGCCTTCATAACAAAAATCACGGGGACGACTATCAAGAATTTCGATGGCCTGACGCATGCGACGTCCTGATTCTGTATCTAAATTACCAAACTGGGATTGTGAACAAAGTGCTATTTTGGGTTCGAGACCAAAGCGTCGAACATGCCGTGAGGCACTTATGGTCGTATCGGCTATCTGCGAGGCTGTCGGTTGGGCATGCACTTGTGTATCAGCAACAAAAAGTGGTCCCTCTTCTAGAATCATGAGTGATAGTGCACCTATCGGTTGCAGGTCTTGTGATCCCAACAGTTGAGTAACGTAATTTAGGTGCCAGAGATATTGACCAAAAGTGCCGCAAATGAGACTGTCGGCTTCTTCTCGGTATACCATGACGGCCCCGATTGCTGTGGTGTTTGTTCGCATGATCGCGCGTGCAATATCCGGTGTGGCTCCGCGTCGTGACATAATTTCGTGGTAAGTTCTCCAATAATCACGATACCGCGGATCGTTTTCAGGGTTGACAAACTCAAAATCCGCACCGGGACGAATCTTAAGTCCATAACGCTCGCAACGTGAATTAATAACCTCGGGACGTCCAATTAAAACAGGTTTTTCTGTGGTTTCTTCTAAAATTGCCTGTGATGCTCTCAGCACCCGTTCGTCTTCACCCTCAGCAAACACAATACGACGAGACGCTGAGCGAGCCGTTTCAAAAACCGGCCTCATGATTAGCGCAGATCTAAAGACAGAACTATCAAGGTTTTCCTTATATTTCGTCAAGTCTGCAATTGGGCGGGTTGCGACGCCTGTATTCATTGCTGCACGTGCAACCGCAGTTGAAACCACGCCGACCAGGCGCGGGTCAAAAGGCTTTGGAATGAGATAATCAGGGCCAAAAGTAAGTTGTTCACCGCGATAAGCTGCGGCAGCCTCTGCCGAGGTTGTTGTACGCGCCATTTCTGAAATTCCATCAATGCAGGCAAGTTTCATTTCATCATTAATTTCAGTTGCGCCGACATCAAGTGCACCGCGAAAAATAAATGGAAAACAGAGTATATTATTGACTTGGTTAGGGAAATCGCTTCGTCCAGTGGCTATGATAGCATCAGGTGCAACAGCGCGTGCGTCATCAGGGAGTATTTCTGGGTTTGGGTTGGCAAGCGCAAATATAATTGGTTTGCTCGCCATTTTTTTCACCATGGTCGGTTTAAGCACATTAGGACCGGACAGTCCTAAGAATAGATCTGCGTTGTCAATGACATCGTCCAGCGTTCTTTTGGTTGAGTTTTGTGAAAATGCTTCTTTCTGGGGCGTTAAACCTGCCGCGCGACCTTTGTAGATCAATCCCTTACCATCACAAAGCCAGATATTTTCTCGCTTGGCACCCAGTTTGAGTAACATATTAAGGCATGCAATTCCAGCAGCACCGCCGCCCGTCGATACAATTTTTATGTCTTTGAAGTCTTTCTTGACGACATGGAGAGCATTTTTTGCAGCGGCACCTACAACGATTGCTGTTCCATGTTGATCATCATGAAAGACGGGAATATTCATTCGCTGACGGCAAATTTCTTCAACTTTGAAGCAATGTGGGGCTTTAATATCTTCAAGATTGATTGCGCCAAATGTCGGTTCCAACGTGCATATAATTTCGGCAAGTTTTTCCGGATCAGCTTCATTTATTTCAATGTCAAAACAATTAATATTGGCGAATTTCTTGAATAAGACGGCCTTGCCTTCCATCACCGGTTTGGAGGCGAGTGCGCCAATATCGCCGAGTCCTAGCACTGCTGAACCGTTAGAGATAACAGCAACAAGGTTGCCGCGTGCTGTGTATCGAGCCGCTTCTATAGGTTGTTTTTGTATTTCAATACAGGCTTCTGCGACTCCTGGTGAGTACGCTCTTGCGAGATCACGCCCATTGGCCATTGGTTTTGTTGGACGTATTTCGAGTTTTCCTGGTTTAGGAAACTCGTGATATTCTAGCGACGCTTCGCGCAGTGTAGGGTTATCAGACATGATTTTACTCGTTTCTTGGCATGGTCACTTTGGTTTTCGTTTTTCACTTGGTTAGAGGGAATATAATCAAAATAATCATCGTTGTTCGTTTTTGCTATTAGCAAGCGGCACGCTATTCCAACATATCATCCTTTCGTGAAAGATGTGGGTGCGGATGAAAATTTACTTTGGTTCATTTAGTAAAGAAATTTGGTGTCGTTTATGATAGCGGTTTCTCATAGGTTTTATAAGTTTTTAGTGTCACGCCACAGAGGAGTTTCCAAATTACGAAAATCCATCAAGCGAAGTCAGTTTATCTGCATGAAAGGGTTATATAGATCCATCATGTTATTATTTCTCGGGCGGCCATCAAAGTCACTGATTTACTGTTGTTGCGAATATTTCAAAAAGTTAATAACATGCATCTTTTATCATAATTTTAATATCCGTGACGTGATTAAATTTCAATAGTGATTAGAATTAATGCAAAAGAGAAAACTTGATTCCGTGCAGTCATTTATAATTACTAGAAACCGCCATGATTGATATTCATCAAACACTTCGCCCGATCATGAGAAAAAAATTTCACAATATATACTCCTGTATATTTTTCCAACGGAGTATTGATGAGAAAAATGCGACGTATGAAAATATTGAAAGATAGCTGTATTTTGGTTCCAGGAGATGCCCTTTATGTCAGTCATTAAAGCTGAAATTCGAATGTCAAGCAATGACGTTCGAGATGATATCTCGTTCTTTACAGATAGATTGGGGATGCAAATGGACATGATTTATCCGGCTGATGATCCACAAGTTGTTGTATTTTCAGGTCACGGTGTCAGATTGCGGTTGGATAGAGAAGCAACCGAAATTCCTGGAACATTGCGTATTTTGACGGACGCACCCGAGACTTTCGCAAATGGTGACAGAGTATTGATTGCGCCGAATGGGTTGCGAGTGGAAGTTGATGTGAGTTGTCCTCCTTTAGAAATTCCTGATCCCGTTCATTCGTTTGTTGTCCGTCGGCTTGATGATGAAGACCCATGGATCATTGGTCGAGCTGGCATGCATTATCGTGACTTGGTGCCCACGCGGCTAGGTGGAGCGTTAATTGCTAGTCACATTCGCATTCCTATCGGTGGCCCAGTGCCGGATATGGTGCATTTTCACAGAGTTGGGTTTCAGTTGATTTTTTGTATTCATGGGTGGGTAGATGTGCTTTACGAAGATCAAGGTGGTGTTCGTCGATTGACATCTGGAGACTGTTTTATTCAACCACCTGAAATCCGGCACAAGGTCATGAGCGCAAGTGATGACTGTCAAGTGATTGAAATCGGGGTGCCAAGTGATCATATCACTGAAATCGATCACGAAATGACGCTGCCAACACAAGAATTTAAACCAGATCGAGAATGGTTTGGCCAGCGATTTGTTCACAATAAAGCCAGCGATTCAGTATGGGATATTGATTATCTTCCGGGTTTTGTCGGGCGTGATACGACAATCTCGGCTAATACAGGTGGTAAAGCCGGCGTTCACGTGTTTCGTGCTTGCAAGGGGGTGCCGAAATGGACAACGCAAGATGCTGAAATATTTTTTTGTTATATTTTGAACGGATATCTTTCATTAGAGACTGAAAAGCAAACTCATAATATTGCAAAAGGTGATGCTTTTGTTGTACCGCCGAAAATGAGAACAAGATTAAACAGACTATCGGAAGATATTGAAATCTTAGTCGTTACGCTTCCTGGTACTTATACCCCTTGGGTTGAAGAATGACGTTAAGGCAAGCTGCGAAAGTGGTGCAAAAGAGAAGTTATGCGCCTTACTCAAAGTTTAGGGTCGGTGCGGCGATCAAGACAGACTCAGGAGCAATTTATTTAGGTTGTAATGTTGAAAATGTTGCATATCCAGAAGGCACATGTGCAGAGGCTGGTGCAATTGCGGCGATGGTTGCGGCTGGGGAGACTGAAATCGCAGAAGTTTATGTTATTGCTGATGGGCTAACGCCTGTAACACCTTGTGGAGGTTGCCGGCAAAAATTGGCCGAATTCAGCCACGGTGAAGTGATAGTTACGATGGGAACTGTTGAGAATGATGAAGAGGTTAGGACGCGATTGAGCGATCTTTTGCCCGGGGCTTTTGGAATCAATCATATGATTAAGAATGATTGATGCTCGCTCAATAATTTCGCGATTAAAGCGCGGTGAGGAAGTAACGAAGGAAGAACTTCACTGGTTTGCGACGGGATTATCTGATGGGTCGGTCAGTGATGCGCAAGCTGGTGCATTTGCCATGTGTATTTGCTTGCGTGGTTTATCGTCAAGTAATCGCATTGCGTTAACGCTGGCAATGCGAAATTCTGGTCAGTTATTGTCATGGAAAGGCATTGAGGGGCCAGTAATTGATAAACATTCGACCGGTGGTGTTGGTGATTGTGTCTCGCTTGTTTTGATTCCAGCGTTAGCAGCATGTGGTGGGTATATCCCGAAGATTTCTGGACGTGGATTGGGGCATACAGGAGGGACGCTTGATAAACTGGAAGCAATCCCCGGCGTAAAGACACAGGTTTCATCTGATCAATTGAAATGTATTTTAAAAGAAGCTGGTTGTGCAATCGTGGGTGCAACGTCAAGAATCGCACCCGCAGATAAGCGGCTGTATGCAGTGCGCGATGTTACAGCGACTGTAGATAGTGTTGACTTAATTGCCGCTTCTATTTTGTCAAAGAAACTCGCAGTCAACCCCGATGCATTGGTTTTGGATGTAAAGGTTGGAAGGGGTGCTTTGGTAAAAACGATTTCTGAAGCACAGATGTTAGCAACTGTCCTGACAGACATTGCAAATTCTAATGAATTTAAATGCAAAACCACGGCATTGATTACTGATATGAATCAGCCACTGGCACCAGTGCTCGGCAATGCACTTGAATTAAGGGAAGTTATGCGTGTTCTTACCGGCGATACTAATTCAGGTGCATTGTTGGAAGTTGTGAGCGCTTTAGGTGGTGAATTGCTTTCAAATACTAATTTAGCTGAAGATCGGCATCAGGGGGTCGATAAAGTTAAGCAGACGATACGGGATGGACGGGCTGCTGAACATTTTAATAAAATGATTTATGCGATGGGTGGCCCAGCGACGTTCTGTCATGATTGGGATCAAGTTTTGCCATGCGCAAAGGTAATACATGAAGTAGTTGCGTCATCAGAGGGCTATATATGTTCAGTAAATGGTGAAAGACTCGGATTAGCGGTCATTGATCTTGGCGGTGGTCGGAAAGTGGAGACAGACTCGATTAATGCATCTGTTGGAATTTCCGCAATTTTGCGTATTGGTACGAAAGTTGATAAAGGTCAACCAATTGCGTTAATTCATGCACAAAAAAAAGAAGATGCATTTAATGCAGAACGGGTAATTCTTGATGCAATTAAATTGAGTTCTACTCCTCCAATCATACCGGTGTTGATACATGATAGGGTGCATTAATGCCACGGGTCTTTCTGGTTGTAATGGATGGTGTTGGTATTGGCGGAGCACCAGATGCACGATATTTTGATAATGGAACAACGAGTGATTATGGCGCAAATACGCTTGGAAATATAGCGCGGCATCGTTCAAAATTGGGTTGCAGCTTAAATCTACCGACGCTCGCTTCGCTAGGCTTGGGCTCGGCAGCCTTACTCGCTTCAGGTCATTCAATACAGAGTCTACAAGTTGATCCAATTGGTCTTTACGGCGCTGCAACATCGGTTTCAAAAGGAAAGGATACGCAGTCGGGTCATTGGGAGCTTGCCGGTTTTCCGGTTCCTTGGGAATGGCACTTATTTCCAAAGACTGTTCCCACGTTTCCAAAAGAGTTAATCCGTATTGTTTCGGATGTTTCTGGGACTAGTGGTGTTCTTGGTAATTGCCATGCGTCCGGCCTTCGAATTATTGAACAACTTGGTCGTGAACATATGCATACCGGTATGCCAATCTGTTACACTTCTATGGATAGCGTCTTTCAAATTGCTGCTCACGAGGAAACCTTTGGTCTTTCTCGTTTATTGAGACTTTGCGAAATTTTAGCACCGATATGTCATGAGATGAAAGTTGGTCGTGTTATTGCACGTCCTTTTATCGGTGATTCGATTTCAGGATTTACTCGAACACTTAATCGGAAAGATTTTGCTGTTGCGCCGCCTCATTCGATTTTGACAAATTGGGTATCGTCGGCTGGCAGGAATGTATATGCATTAGGGAAGATTGGCGATATTTTTTCTATGTCTGGAATTAGTGAGTTAAGGAAAGGTGAGGACTTAGCGTTGATGAATCATTTGGATGACTTGGTGGAAAGTGTGGAGGACGGTGCTTTAGTTTTTGCTAATTTTGTGGAGTTTGATAGTTTGTTTGGGCATCGCCGGGATGTGGAAGGGTTTGCAGCTGCTTTGGAATGGTTTGATCAAAGAATTGGTCGGGTTTTATCACGGTTGCGGGCAGGAGATATTTTGATTGTGACTGCTGACCATGGGAATGATCCAACTTGGGCTGGATCGGATCATACCCGAGAACGCGTACCGATTCTTGTAGCAGGATGTGGAGCTGGCTCATTGGGGCAATTGCAGTTCGTTGATGTTGCGGCGAGCGTTTCCACGCATCTTGGTGTTCAATCAAATGGTTTTGGGACGAGTTTTCTGTAAACCCTATTCAACATATGTCAGTCACTTACGAGGGGAAATTTATTGTGAAACAAAACCTAACAATTGTCAGTCATCCATTGGTTCAGCATAAGCTGACTTTAATGCGAAACAAAAATACACCTACTGCAGTATTTCGGCAGATTCTACGTGAAATTAGTCAGTTTTTGGCTTACGAAATTACCCGTGAATTGCAGATGACAACAAAACCAATAGAAACGCCACTAGAACGGATGGATGCGCTTACACTTGCCGGAAAAAAACTTGCATTGGTATCAATACTACGTGCCGGTAACGGATTATTGGACGGAGTACTTCAACTGATTCCATCTGCACGTGTCGGCTTCATTGGTCTTTATCGGAACGAAACAACGTTACAGCCTGTTCAGTATTATTTTAAGGTACCTGATGATCTTGAAGATAGGTTGGTGATTGCTGTTGATCCAATGTTGGCAACAGGTAATTCTGCAAAGGTTGCAATTGATTTATTGAAGGATGCGGGTGCAAATAATATTCGGTTTATGTGTTTAATTGCAGCACCTGAAGGTTTACAGCGGCTGAGTGAAGCTCATCCGGATGTGCCGGTTGTAACAGCTGCATTAGATCGTAAGTTAAATGAAATTGGTCATATTATACCCGGGTTAGGTGATGCTGGTGATAGGATGTTTGGGACGAAATAGTTTCGTTGATTTTAGCAAGTCTCGCTTAGGGGTATTTAATAGAATATTTCAAAGATATTTTTAGCAATTCATCGGGTAGTTAACAGTGAAAATTGCATTCAGTTGAATGAAAATAACAGTTTAATTTATCTTCGAAGTTACTCATTCTAGAAGGAAGTAAGTAACTTTATAAAATGGGCGTTCATCGTAAGAATTCGTTCAAGCGCTGGTTATTTGATTTGTAATGATGGTAATTGATAGCGTGAAGATAATTACATTGCAAGGTGCATGCTGGGAGCCTTATGATGGATGAACGATTTCCTAAGGATCTACTCAAGCACTCAAGAAGTCCATTCTCTACA
This sequence comes from Aestuariivita sp., assembly GCA_026710055.1. Taxonomy (GTDB): domain Bacteria; phylum Pseudomonadota; class Alphaproteobacteria; order Rhodobacterales; family Rhodobacteraceae; genus JAPORY01. The sequence goes on along the minus strand of JAPORV010000021.1, from coordinate 4,612 downwards.
CGCCGTACGCTTTGCAATGCTCGTGGATATTAAGAGACATAAATGCATGGGTGTGGGTGGCCGTTCTGCCCGTACAACAACAGAAGTATTTTGACTGCTCGATTAGATTGAAAAGAATTATTGATCACATATAGTTTGCAAAATTTGGTAATCACTTTCCGATAAAATAGGCACTTGTATATTGTTGTTAGCAAAAGGGTCAGCCTCAATGAGTCCAATAACAGATTCGCCTGTGATGTCCTTTGCGTAAGCAAACGGTGTTGTGGGTACCTGAGCTGTATAGAAGGTTTGTAGAAGTTTTTCGGTGTCAATCAGCATGCGATCGTGACGTAGAATGTGTTCAATATAGTTATCCATTGCATGTGTCGGGATGGTTCCTGTTATGATCAACCTGATTGAAGCCATCATACCGCTTATTGTGAGGATATCACTGAAAGGATCATGCTGAGAAGCTTTGCTCTTCTCTGCCAGTATAAATCCAGCGATGATATTTGGGTTGTTGTGGTCCTCAATAATACGCTGATTGAGCAAAGTGATTCCGCCGGGTAATGACAGAGTATTTTGAATTCCTAAAGGTATGACCACTATTTGCTTGACGTCGAGTCGATTTGCTAACCGTTGCAGTACAGGAAGTGAAGAAGGACCTGTACAACTAGGTCCAGAAACACGGTTTATTCGACCTAAAAGATCAATGCCAATTTCTGTTTGTGTGATTTTGGGGGAGATGGAAATAGCGTGTTTGATGATGATGTCGGGAATCCAAAAGCCGGCAAGTGAAATCATCGTTAATGATGATAGACAAAATATTATCAGCCGTAGGCGCCCAGGGTGAGGACGTGCCCGTTTGATAGAACTTAAATTTTCTTCAAGAGCTAGAATAAACTGTGATTCATCATTCGATAGTTCAAGCGTTTCTGAAAATTGGCCATCGGGGGTATAAACTACAAAAGATTCTTCGTTCTTACCCCGTTCAATTGCTGTTAGCAACCAATGAGAAAGAATTTGCTCATTAAAGTCGCTGATAATTAAGGATGCATTGCTAAAATATACCAAAACCTCGCGTCTTTGAGCACCGGGTTTCGAACGCCATAAACCAGCTGCTTCAAGCCTTATATATTTCCTATGTAGAGTCACGGTTTATCCACTCAGATTTTGCCGTACTATGAGTTAGCACAACAAACCCTACTCAAAAAATCTACAGAATTTGGGTATGTTGCTGCGAAAGAAATATATTTCAATAAATTCAATTTTCGAGATGAGTTGGTGTATAAAAAACACTGTAAGGGCAAGTCAATCTAAATTAGCCGCCACTTTTCGAAGTTCGAATTTTTGTATTTTTCCAGTAGAGGTCTTGGGTAATTCCGCAAAGATGATTTTTTTAGGAGATTTAAATCCTGCCAATTTGTTTCGTGTAAACGCAATCAGATCACTTTCGGTTGTCTCTGCATCATGCTTTAATTCAATAAAGGCACAAGGAACCTCTCCCCATTTTTCATCAGGTTTGGCAACAACTGCTGCAAGTAATACACTCGGATGTGACATCAGGACACCCTCAACTTCGACCGAAGAAATGTTTTCTCCACCAGAAATAATAATGTCTTTCGCACGATCAGCAATTTGAATGTAACGATCTGAATGTTGAACTGCAATGTCTTCTGAATGAAAAAATCCGTTTTTAAAACTCTCTTCGGTCGCTTGAGGGTTTTTGAAATAACCTTTCATTATTGAATTACCCCGCATGACAATTTCACCCTGAGTTTCTCTATCTAGTGGCACTTGAATCATGTTGTCGTCAACGACTGTAACATCTTCCATCATCGGAAAACCGACACCTTGTCTTGCCTTGATTTCTGCACGTTTTTCGGGCTCGAGTTTTCCCCAGCTTTGATCATCCCATAAGCATTCGGTGACATGACCATAAGTTTCTGTTAATCCATAAACATGGGTCACATTAAACCCCATTTTCTCAATTTTTTCTAACGTTGCTGGTGCTGGAGGAGCACCTGCTGTGAATACCTCAACAATGTGATCAAAATCCATGTATTCACTTTTTGATGCATTAACGAGCATATTTAAGATAATTGGAGCAGCACCAAAGTGAGTTACATTTTCTTGAGAAATTGCTTTGAATATATTTGCAGCGTTAATCTCACGACAACATACCAGTGTTCCACCAAGAACGGGCATCATCCACGTATGATTCCAACCATTACAATGGAAGAGCGGAACGATTGAGAGGTAAATTGGAAATGTCACTAATCGCCATGAAATGATCGTGCCCATAGTCATAAGGTAAGCACCGCGATGGTGATAGACCACACCTTTTGGTTTTCCGGTCGTTCCTGAGGTGTAATTTAATGCAAGACTTTCCCATTCGTCTTCGGGCATTATCCATGTGAAATTTGAATCTCCCTCAGATAAGAGAACATCATAAGTGAGATGGCGGCCACTGGCAGGAAACTCGCTATGTACGTCATGTACTTCTATAATTAAGGGTGGTTTTTGTTGTTGTTTTGCGGCGTCTTCGGCAAGATTGATGAATTGTGAATCAACGATCAGAGCGGATGCTGCGCCATGGTTTAGAATGTAAGTGACCGTGTTGAGATCAAGGCGGGTATTAATTGAGTTGAGTACTGCACCACAGGCTGGAACACCAAAATGCGCCTCAGCGTTAGCTGGTATATTGGGTAACAATGTTGCAACAACATCGCCGGGTTTAATGCCATATTTTGTTAATCCGGAAGCTAATCGCGAACAATGTTGGTAGTAGGTCGCGTAGGATATTTTCTGGTCTTGATATACAATCGCCACTTTATCAGAAAATACGAGTGCAGCGCGACGGAGGTGCGATAATGGCGTTAGCGGCACAAAATTTGCCGCGCACTTTTCTAAACCGACTTCATCTTCTAACCAACCCATTGAACTCTCCCTCTTTTATTGAATTCTATCACAACTTGTTCTGTATAGCCGTACCTATTATAGAACATGTTTGAATACCTCATCTTTCAGGATGGGAAATAAGGTGGTTGCCTGCCTAATGTGAATATAGCAAATATAAGGTATGGCGACAACCAAGCCAAAGGCCCAATAATTCCCTGACTTTTCCTGTGGATGCATGTGTAACAGTAATCCGGTAATCTGCTACAGATTGTGAAGTAGGATAACTTTTTTTAGGCGGGAGTGTGTTGATGGAAATCAAACCATCATGTTTACTGCAATAGCGTCAGAAGAATGCGTTTTTGCCAATGATTTTTATCTTTTTACGATGGTTGAATGAACTTTATCTGACTTATCTTTATTATTTTAACATTTCTTGTCTCTGTGTATCGAAATATTTCGACTTCTAAGACGAACAAGTTTACCCGATCACTGTTTACACTGTCAGTCTCTATTAGTTTGTTCCGCCGAACAAGAAATAATCAATCAAAAACGTTATCTGAATTGAATGAAGAAATCAGAAAAAAGAAAATTTGACTAATCCAAACAAATGGCAATACACCCAACGCATTATGACACAGAATACTGCCAATAGACCTCTCGCTTCTGCATTTTGTATGCTTTTTGCAATGTCAATTATTGGCGGAATTGATAATTTAATTGTCATTTTGGCTCAAGATATTGGATTGTGGCAGTTTCATTTTTTTCGTGCCTTAATGGCAGTTCCTTTGGTAATCGCATTACCACTTTTGGGTTTGGGTACATTGTGGCCGCTTCGGACTTGGGCTGTTGCCCTGCGAAGTGGTTTTGTGGGTATTTCAATGCTGCTTTATTTCAGCTCGTTAGCGTTAATGCCGATTGCACAAGCCCTTGCCGGACTATTTACATCACCAATCTTTATTCTTCTGATTAAGTGGTTGTATTACCGAGAACCAATACAATCTGTAAGAATTGTCGCAGTTATTCTGGGGTTCTCGGGGATTTTGATGGTACTTCGGCCTGATGCAGAATCTTTAACATGGTTGACACTCTTACCAGTAGCGGCAGGATTTTTTTATGCCTTAGGAGCATTAGCTACACGATCGCTTTGTGTGGGCGAAAGTACTGTGGCTTTGTTGGCCGGAATGTGGGTAATGTTGGGACTAATGGGGGCAGCAGGTTTGGTATTATTAACAATTTTACCAGAGAACAATATTTCAGGTGCAGACGGGTTTGTGAGCCGTGGCTGGATCTGGCCATTGTCGCAATCAATAATTTTGATAATGATTCAAGCAGTATTTTCAGTAATTGGTGTGTTTTTTATCATAAAGTCTTATCAGATTGGTGACGTGTCACACGCGTCAATATTTGAATACTCAGTGATGATTTTTGGACCATTTTATGCATATCTTATTTTTGATCAGACATTAACAATTCTGCAGATAATCGGAATTGGCTTTATCATTATTGCCGGGACAGTACTTGCGTTCGGTATAAGACTTAAGGGATAATCAGCATTATTCCTGATATGGCAGCAATTCCCGCTAATTTTTTTCATTCAATTATTTCAATTGCTGACAAAAATCGATGAAAAAATTCTTCGGTGACTTTTGAGTTGAATATGTGAGAATGCTCGCAATCATCATCAACATCGAGCAGGTTCATGAAACAGTCTTTCCGAAAATATCTATCAATG
>JAPORV010000055.1 GCA_026710055.1 Aestuariivita sp. | reverse complement strand
GTCAGTGGGTTTGTGCCGATGATTTGAGGGTAATCTCAGCCAGAATGATGTCTGCTCCCTGATTTTTTTGTGGTTTTCACTCGTCAAAATGCGTTTTTATCAGCTAATTTCCACTCAATATGACATACAGACAAAATCAGCTCCTCCTCTATCTGACGGACGTTTCACTTCCAGATTTTTGCTGACGGATCTGAATATCACACCATCAGCCATGACTTGTCATTATGAACTGTTTATCCCAGGTACCTTTAGTACTTGCACTTCAATGCCGTAGGCGATACTGCCGTACAGTATTTCCGAGTCGGGCTGTAGACACTCATCAAACCAGGTCCTGACCTTGTGGCAGAAATAACGGGGCCGTTCCGCCTTTTCCTGTGCCTGTTGGAATAGTTCACAGCACATCCCCTGAATCTGATCAATCAGGAAGGCCAGCATCATCAGTTTGGAGAACACTGATGCCAGGAAATGCTTGCCGTGACCGAAATTGTATTCAAAATGATAACCTTGGTTCCTCAGGGTATTAAAAGTCTCATTCTCCTCTTTCCAGCGCGCACGACCCGCCCGCATGATCTTTTCCACATCCCGTGTTGTGATTTTGAGGTCGGTGACTCAGGAGAAGCGTTGCCGTTTCCCGTCAGGATCGGTTTCCCGGAAATTCGAGAAAGTTTACCATCAAATCGGGATGTGACTTTTTAAATAGCACCTGATTCAGGTAGCGGTACTGCATGCCGTAGTGGTCTACCGTCTCCAGCATTGTTGTCTTAGATGAGGACTCCACACACTCGAACAAAAACTTATGATCTTTGGGCTTGGCAACTAGTATGTAGCGCATATCCTGCTCTTGCAGCAACTTGATGTCCGGCCCATTCGAGGCCAGTCCGTCCTCCAGCACGATCAGCTTCAGCTTCGGGTGCTCACGCCGTATTTGAGGCAGCATCCGATTTCCCGCATTGCGTTCGCAGTCATTCCTTTTCGAGCCGTCCTCATTCATGATCTGTTCGGGCGGCAAGGGAATAACGTGTTTGATCCATGGGTACACTAGCACTGCGCCCAGCATCATATGATAGTAGGAGACACTGCCATCCCGGTGATGCTTCTTGAAGCATTGATCGCACTTCACTGTTGGCGAGGAGAAGTAGCCCGTCCCATCCACAGACAATAGGCAATGTCCCAAATAAGTGAATTGCTCCAGACCCTTGCCCCGCTTAAAGGACGCAAACACCTTCTTGAACGAATCACGGAGCAGAAACGGATCCACTTTGTCCAATCGCTCTCGCATCATTATGTCGTTGCGCGAAGCACGATCGAATGACAGCAGGGAGGGGTATTTCAGTGAAAAATGGCCAATCCAGACGTCAAAACATGCGGCAATGCCCATTGACGGCCCTCCACCGAGTCAGGGATTTTCTGAAAACTGTTTCTCACACTCCGCATCAGTCCTGGTGCGCCAAGATTGTGCCTTAACTTTACTTGGTTTATGAATACACTCCGATTATTGGGAATTCATGGTTTTCTTTTCGTTCAAATGAACGCAGAGTTTACAAAAAATTCTTATTAATTCAGCCGAGAACCTTTGATTTTACTGGTCCAAGCTAGCAAGCGGGAATTGCTGATCAGATTGCTGTGGGCAAACTGGCCGGGTTTCGGCCAACAAAAAGACAACCAGTTCCTGGTACTAAATTGATGTGGATAGGAACGAAGATTTTAATGATTGCGATGCAGACAGTCAGTGCACTCAAAACCAAAGAGTAAATTGCCGAAAACTGGCAGTATGGGTGATGAAAAAGCGGGAGTTATGTATGATGTGTTAGGTTTACAATGCACATTAAGTGCCATGGAAGGTTGTGGAGCGATGCAAAACAGATTCGAAATCGTTGAATCTGAACCCCGAACAAATCTGCAACCGATGCTGGAGCTACTTCTGAAAAGGGTCCGCACAGTATAGTCCGGGGCCAGGTTAAGCCATCCGTTTATGAACTTCGACCAATTCCAATTGACCGGTCAATACCTTATCCCAGTCTGCTCAATGTTAATGCCACGTTAAGCATAAACAAGTACGCTTAATGGTAAAATTAGTAAAAATATCAATATAATCAAAAGGTTTTATTGCACCCTAAGTGATGGATTCCAGCCTGGATCGGATCATTCATGAAAATCAACCTCAATCCAGAAACGGCCATTTCCAGGATAATTTTTGGAATCTGCCAAAGAATAATCCTGCTTTCCCTCATTGAAAAACAGCTCTGAAACTTGTCGCTCTGTTCCTGATGTAATGAATTTTTCAGTGTTCCCTGAGAAATCCCAAAAACCGAAAAATTGCGACAAACCAAAAATTCGACCGTGTTCGTCGGATCTAAAACCTAATACGCTTCTTAAGAATCCAGCTTTACCTTTCACTTTCAGTTAAGCTTGACCAAAACAAAAACTGCTAGCCAAGCTTGGGAGTGTTACCAATGACACCCCACATTGATTAGCTTAGTTTCACTTGGTACTTGACTGGCCAACCAGCCATGGGATATTGAAGCATACAAAAGTAAGCTTAACTGGTAAATTCAATGAAAGATTTTTCAAGTCAA
>JAPORV010000031.1 GCA_026710055.1 Aestuariivita sp. | reverse complement strand
ACTTTCGGGCGGTGACACCGGAGGATGTGCACCGGGTACAGGAGGCGTTGAATGCGCGTCCGCGCAAGGTTCTGGGTTATCGCACGCCGAGGGAGGTAATGACTGCCGCGTGTGGATGATTGGCTCTTGGCCATGCGGGTATGGGTCGTGAACAGGGCGCTGCCTATCTGACAGGACGACGGACGAATAAAATAAGACGCAAGGCCTCTGGGGGCGGCCGCCCCCAGAGGCCTTGGCGCCCCACTTGTGCGTTTGCTGAGATTGAGTTATATTCTTCTCACAGAGAGATGTAGGGCTTGTGACGTGCCACTGCACAACAGCCATGTCTTATCACCAGAGCGTCACCTCCCCTCACTTAGCAAAAGCCTTGAGTGAGGTGCAATGATGTCTCTTGGTGCACTTCACAGTTGAAACGGGCTTTTCATATATTTACGCAATTTAAAAAAATTATTTTTCGTAAAATTTCTGCACTAAAATTGAGATTTTAATGTTATTTTTAGAATATTTTTTTCTAGTTTTCTCAAAGATTTAGAGTTCGAATGACACTCGTTACTATTCACTCAAGTTAGCGGGAATTGCTGGTGATTTCAAATCCAAAGTTGAACAGTTGATGATTTTAGGGTATTCTTTGGAGAGTTTATTTTTTGATGAATGCATCAAAATTAGAACTCTAAAATTTCAAATAAATAAGGGGTTTTTGAATTGTCTCAATAGTAGTAAGAATTGAGTAATTTAAGGGGGCGCCACTTAACCGAATGCTTATTTTTTTGTAAGTTTTAATGCTGAAATTTTCATTGTTAGTTTACTTGAGTTAAAGGGCAATTTATTCTCACTTTTTCTTAGATTTAGCGTTTAAAAGGCATTTGCGATTGTTTGCACAATTTAGCAGGAATCGGTGATATTCATTAATAATCATTAAACCTACACTAAACTTATATTTAATTTTCTTTGGTTGACACTTTAGCCTTACAAAAACTACACAACAGGTTTATATTGGCCTATTGAATACCAAACATCATAATTAATTTCATTATATGAGATAATCTTTGGCACAAATTCCGGGAATGATAATGATTCGCCATTTTTTTTTAATTTTTAGTATCTCAATTGTATTGACATTGTTATGTATCGAAGACTCCCACGTACAAGCACAATCAGTGCAATCTGATGAAACTATTGAAGATCCTGTTATAACTGAATTGAACGCGGGTGTAGCTTTACTTTATGCAGGTGAAATTGATCAAGCCATTGAAATTCTTAGACCATATTTGCAAAGCGATCCGCGTGCGTTAAATTTACTTTTTGAGGTGGGTCTTAGGCTTCTTAATTCTGCTCAACTTAGCTTAGATACAAAGCCAGGGGAAAGTCGAGTGCTATTGGAAGCCTCAATTAAAATATTTAGAGAAATTTTGGTCGATCATCCTGACTTTATTCGAGCGAGGTTAGAACTTGGCCGAGCTTTTTTCTTACGTGGTTCTGACAGTCTGGCGCGCAGGCAATTCAACCGTGCATTAGCAGCTGATTTACCAGCCCCGGTCGAAGCTAACATTAATCGTTTTATATCAATTATGCGCGCTCGGAAACGTTGGAGCGGATATTTTGGTTTCGCATTAGCACCTAGTACTAATATTGGTGCAAGGCCCAAAAGTAATGCCTTTTATTTTTATAATCCATTTCTTGGTGAAGAAAGTATTTTCAATTTAGATGATGAGGGAGAAAAATCTGGCGTTGGCGTATCAGTCTGGACAGGTGGAGAATATCAGCTACCTGTTTCACCAAATCTGAAATTTCGTTTTGGCGGGGACGTGTTTCGGCGTGACTACCCGCACCGGTCGTTTGATCGCATGCGTATTGGTGCCTTTACTGGACCATTTTGGTTAATTAATCCACGAACAGATATAAGCTTATTGTTCACCACAGATCGTAATTGGGTAGGACGTGATAAACCATATAACAGAAGTGACGGAATTCGTTTGGAAACTTCCAGACGCTTTACCCCACGTCTTACAGGACAATTGAGAATAAATAGGCGAAATATGAAGTATGTTTCAAGTGATTCACAAAATGGTCCGGAACTCGATTTGCAGGTAAATGTCTTTATGGCACTTACACCAACAATGCAAGGAACTCTTCGTACTGGGTGGGAAGAAAGTAAACCCGAAACTGTTAGATTGCGTAATCGAACAAGATGGCTGTTACTTGGAGCGAGTAGATCATTGCCGCGTGGGTTTAATTTGTCAGGTGCTTTGACCTACCGTTGGACTAATTATCAAGGACCAGGAAATGTGCCATATAATGTTTTAGATGGTTCATCTCGAAGAGACACAACGCGTTCATTGCGCGTGTCTTTTTACAAGAGAGATTTGACAATACAAGGCTTTAGCCCGCAACTTTCTGTTACCCATGAGCGTCGTCGTAGTAATGCTCGGTTGACAGATTACAAACAAACTAGTGCCGAATTGAGTTTCGTACGGCAGTTTTAAATTAATACTACTGAGGTACTTGCAAAACTCTACATTTAAGCGAATTTTTCCCGTTTTCGGGCATTTTTTTGAAAAGCAGAATGGACATGTCGCAT
>JAPORV010000505.1 GCA_026710055.1 Aestuariivita sp. | reverse complement strand
AAACCCGCCCAGCGCCGCGCTCAGGCTGGTAAACCAGACATACGCGCCGCCGCTCGACTCTTGATTCTGATCCGCGAACATATTGGATGACCCTCAAATAGGATTCTTGTCTATCAATAAATGATAACGCTGTCAATAGCCAAATTTGCTTGCTCAAGCCAAATCTATGCAATTGCATTTCTCGTCGAACCTAGCTAAATTACTGCGCTAATGCTAGCAACCCTTGTCTGGATTGAGATCCTTTCATGCTTCCGGCGCGGGAAATGACTCCTAAAAATGTCTGCCGCCAATGCTCGAGTTAGGCGCAGTGGATTAAGTTTGCTCAGCAGTCATTGTTTATACGGAGCTGGTTTATCATGCCTAAAAACCCTTTGAAGGGACTGCCCTTTCCGCCTTTACATGTGATTGATCAAGATGAACCGATCCAAGCTAAGGAAATTCTTGATTCGATAGATCAGAGGAGTGAAGTTAGCATATTGATTAGGCATGAGAAGGGACATATAGATCGAGGTGGATATTTTTTTCATTTCAAGGAGAAAGCTGGCCATTCACGCGTTTTTGAATTGTACAATTTTCAAAATCGTTTTTTACTGTCAATTGATCTCGAACGATTAGTTCTCCTTATAAATCATTGCTCAGGTCGATTTTACAGTGAGGAAATGTATAAACTTTGTCAAAATCATATCAATCTCCGCGACGATTCTGAGTGATATACTTTGGTTTGCTCCCTTCTTCTTCTAACTGAATACATTCTTTTTTTACTAGGTAACATCTCCACTTATACTTTTCATTGAATACCCATATTTTAGACAAGCATACCTCTCTTGCCATTTTGTGCAATCTCGAAGGATGTATAAATCCTTGAAATATAAAAAATCCAAAATCCCCACTCTTATAGCCAACACCGTTACAATGCTCACAAAATTCAGTTATAAGATCTTTACTTGACAGAATTGGTAGCATCTGAAACGACAAAGTTCTAAATCCTTCCAAAACTACACTACTCTTAAATGCTTCATAATCTTCTTCAGTCTTTGAAAGTAACTGAGTCATTCCCAATTCATGTCGGAATTTTGAGTTCCATAGGCGAAGCAATTTTCCATAATTCCCTTCCTCTTCATTATACTTTCCACCTACACAGTTTACAGCAAACTCAACATCAAATCCCTGAAAACCATCGCCGAGAGTACCCGGAGGCTTATTTAACCAATAAAAATCTCTTAATGTAGCCAAAGACGATGCATGAAAGACATATGCTTTAAGAATTTGGGGTGCTCGATCCCAGCATATGCCGAAGCTGTCAGTTGACCATTCCCATAGAAATACAACAATAAAATCTGAACTAGGCCGAATGTCTTTCTTCAAGGTTGAAAAGTTCGCCGACTTTTCTTCAGCAGTACTCTGCAAACATTTCACTTCAAATCGTAAGCCAAGCTCTCCCTCCGAACTTCTGATCTCCAGATCAGGAAATCGATTGGCTACCACATAAGAGCAGAACAGATCGGACTTGCTATGTTGATCTATCATGTCAGTTATAAGACGTGCAAATTCGTACTCAATAATGAGACTAATTCTATTACGGAAATCTGTCAAGTTTCTTTCATTTTCAGGTATGCGATCACCCCCAAAAAGAGCCAATCGTTTCCGATACTCAACCTCATTCAATCTTGATATAACCTGTGGAAGGAGGTTTTTTTGAACCCAATCTAGCGTACTTAAAGGTTCATCAAATGCGGAAAGAAATTTTACTGAATCAATAGATCTCATGCTCATTTTTGCTCTCCAATTAGCATTGAACTTAGCGAGTTTATTGCCGAAACTTCAAAACTTTTTGCTTCTCTAATAAAATGTTTGGCCTGCTCTCTAAGTATCTTGATTTTTTCCGCTGCTTTTTCGTACTCAATTCTGATATCGCGCTGAATTTCAGCGGGCGGAACTGGTATACACACGGTGCGTAAGTCCTTCAAATTTAATCTCGGCCTACCTATGCCCGCAATTAAATGAGTTATCTGTCCAAACACCAAATCAGATCGCAAAACTATGCACAATAGAAAAGGATCCAGCAAGTATGCTTGATTCGATCCTTGGCGAGCTTGGAGAACTACACATTCAGATGATACATACCCGCCCTCTTCGAAGTTCATTAGTGCCACTTTTCTCAAACTGGGTCTCATTTTGGCAAATACGATATCCATGGGCTCGTATTGCTTTACCGCGCTCTTTAGCGAGTTAGCTAAAGTAGGAACTTGATGCACAAGACCCGTGAGAGGTTCGATGTGCGCTAGACCTGTATAAAGGATAGTCGAATCATTCAGCTCTTTTGCTGGTATATATGAGACATTTCTTTCTATACATAATTCACTGATGGGCTTTAGCGGCCATTTGGTAGACTTTAATCTTGATATACTTTCTTCTCTGCTTGGATGGTGAAATCGATAATCCAATCGAAGTGAATCTTTCGCACACTCAAAATTTTGGTACAAGTTCGTCCAATGATACAATTCCGCCCCCTTTTGACTTCCTTTTGAACCAGCTAGCCAGCCATTCAGGATATCAGGCAAATCGCTACGAGTTGAAAAAT
>JAPORV010000376.1 GCA_026710055.1 Aestuariivita sp. | reverse complement strand
AAGGGTTTGCTCGTTCATGGCCTTTGGCCGCCCGCCCCGACGTCCGCGTTTTGCCGCGGCTTTGAGGCCGGCACGGGTGTTTTCGACGATCAGCTCACGCTGGAACTCGTCGAAGGCGGCGGTCATGTGGAAGAACGGCCGTCCCTCTGGAGTGCTGGTGTCGATATTCTGTGTAAGGACCTTCAGGGCGATCCCGCGTTCGTCGATATCCGCGGCTGTTTTGATGACCTGTGTGAGCGACCGGGCCAGACGGGAGAGTTTCCAGACCACCAGCGTGTCGCCATCGCGCAGATGCTCCAGAGCTGCTTGCAACTGGGGGCGGTCCCGATGTGAACCGGATGCTTTTTCGGCGTAGATTTTCTCACAGCCAGCGGCATGCAATGCATCCATCTGCAAAGCGGGGTTCTGATCCATCTGCTGGAACCATCTCTACCTCGCCAGACAGGTCGAGAGGGCACCGAATAACGAGGCCAGAGAAAATCTGTTGCACATGATCGTGGCCCACTCGCCCATGTCATGGGCTCTCACATCAACATGCTCGGCGAGTACGATTTCTCCGAAGACAAGCTCCGTGACACCCTCGGTGTCCTACCCCCAAAAAAGGCGACGTAGAAAAGATGTGAAAACAGGAGGATCAAAACCGGCGAAAAGCGCCTGGATTCAGGTCAATGCCAAAATTCCCCTGGTGGATTACGTACCTTTGTTGGGACAAACCCTAAGAACCACACTTTCCGACACCACTGGCGGCCCGTGCAGAAGAAATTTGAAAAAGAGATCGCGTAACATAAAAATCAAATAGTCATGGTCTGATCATGCTGGCGGGTTGCCGCAACAACATTCCCCTTTTTAAACTATCAATTGATAACGAATTGACATAAAACACAGCTCACTAAAACCAACGAAGTCTTACATGATTATGCAAGATCCCTATTGGCTGTATTTTGCTTGGATTATTGCAATGGGTATCGGAGCTTTACCCGGTCTGCTTGCGGGTTGGCATCTTTCCAAAATCAGGCAACCCATTGCACGATGGATTCTTTACATTGCCGTCGGATTTGTTCTTTACGGAATCGTTCTTATTCTCGGCACATTTATGCAGATTGAGATATTCGAGTTTGACCAAGCTTCTAATGGCCTAAATTGGGGTCAAAATGCCGGAATAGGCTGTGTAACCGCTATGGTTTTTGCCGCGCGAAAAGGGACAAAACATCGCAAGAACACATAAAAAGCAAACGATGATCATACAATCGTAAGTATAATGGCAGAACCGTATCCCTACCGCGCGCCTTTCGCCGGTGTCGAACGGAATGTCTTGATGAGCGCCTATCAGGAACACAACCTCCGAAAGACCGCAACCATGCTCGATTATCTTACATCCCTAGAGCGATTCGATACATGACTGAAGGCACAACCGAAGCTTCGGACCCCACGACATAGAACAAATAAAGTTGAAACAAACTCTGCGTAACGGAAATTACCCATGAATATATCCAATCAACCCAAAATCTATATGGCCAATTTCGGTGAAGGAAACTGGCTATGGGATCAATGTCGAAAAGAACACACCATTGTGGTTCTGAATGACCGCAGTCTTCATGAACTCTGGGTGAAACACGATCGGGACACGTACATCAAAGAAGCCATGCAGCTGCCTTATCGACCGGCAAAAAGCCGAGGGGCCGCGTCACGCTGGTACAACTTGATGGACGTTCTCAAGCAAACACGCAACGATCTCTGGATTCACAGGGAAGTCGCCGAGGATCAACTCTATTGGACCTATTCTTCCGAAGACGATATCGAGTTTCAGGAAGCCATTGACCGCCCATCCAATTATCCGATCGTCATCGGCTCAAAGTCGTGTGCGCCGTGGTCCAGCCAGCCTTGGTCGAACATCCCTCTCAATGTACAGAAATTCTTGCACGTCCGAAGCACATTGCATGAACTCCGATCAATCGAAGCCAGACACTACATCCTCCAATCGATTGGATATGATCATACCGATCCCCATGAAAACATTTTCACCGATAGTGTGGAGCGTATGATCGATACCGCATGGAAAACATGTGAAACCGCAACGGGTGTTGAACGGACATCCGCCACAAAAATCAAGAACTTCAAATTTTCGTCAACAGAAAGCGGCAAGAAATATGTCCTTGATCTCCTTGCACAACAAAATAATCGGTGTGCCTTGACGGGGATTCCCCTGGAGACAGATCAAAAAACCGACGATCCCGAATTCTTATGCTCGCTCGACCGGATTGACAGCAACGGCCATTATGAACCCGGCAACCTGCAAGTTGTCTGTCGCTTTATCAACCGCTGGAAAGGCGATGATGACAATGCAGAATTTAAACGGCTGCTCACACATTTGATGTCGGATCAATAACGATCGTTTCGGGTCTTATTGAGAATTGTTCCGGGAAGGCATACACCATGGCACACGCATCAAAACATGTTCCGCGGTTCATGCAGGACAACTGGCAGCAATTCCCGCTAGAATTTCTTTTCGCTGTTTTGCAATGGGTTGGATGGATTGCCGAAAACATTTTTTCGTGGACTTTTGCCGCCGAAATCGGCCATTATG
>JAPORV010000118.1 GCA_026710055.1 Aestuariivita sp. | reverse complement strand
TGCTCCCCGGTGAGGATTTGCATGCGCGCAGATTGTTCAATGGCCTGCGACTGGTGCCCCAGACTCGCCAAAGAAGTATCAGCTAGACGACAAATTGGGTTAAGTTTAGATGGTCCGAGTATGGGATAAAATCTAACTTTCTTAAACGGAGAGTATTATATGCAGTCAGTTATCACGAGTGTCAGTCAAGCTTTTCCTGAAAGACATCAGTATGTGGTTCCGACTTATCAGCGCAATTATGTTTGGACGAAAGAAGATCAATGGGAACCTCTATGGGAAGATGTTCTTGAGGTTACACATAGCGAGTTAAAGAGAGAAACTAGCAAAGCTCCTCATTTTCTTGGAACGATAATCACTAAGCCTTCCCCAACGCATGAAGGTTTCTTGGAGCGTTGGCTTGTTGTAGATGGACAACAAAGGCTTACGACACTCCAGGTCATGATTGCGGCAATTCGTTCAGCTTTTACCGAGTTAGAAATGATTGATATTGCTTCGATTTTAGAAGTCTATCTTTTTAACAAAGATGAAGTGGTAAGTGAAGTTCATGATAGATACAAGATTAGGCATAAAAGTAAAGATTACAGTGGATTTTCTGCTGTCATCGATATAGGCCTTAAAGACTCTTTTAATCCAGAGAATAGTTCAACTAAAAATACACAGCTATATGGTTGTTACAATTTCTTTCGGCAAGCTGCTTGCAAGTGGATAAAAGGTAATTCCGAGGGCAGTGTTAAAGATAGGGCAAATGCGCTTGCAAAAGCAATAATTGACAGGTTGAGAGTTGTTAATATCCGCTTGGATGAAGAAAATGGTCATGCTATTTTTGAAGCGCTGAATGCCCGAGGTGAGCCATTGACTGAATGGGAAAAAACTAAAAATTATTTTCTATCAATTGCGGCGAATTCTGACGATCAAAATGGGGATACAGTATATACAAGATATCTTGAGAAGTACGATACTGATGCGTATTGGAATCAATGGGTAACAACATCAAGATTTGCTGGAAAACGGATTGATTTATTCCTATTCTTTTTTGCTCAGATTGAATTACCAAAAAAGAGAAATGAGCTACCTATCGAAAGTGAAATCCATAAACTACAGCAAGAAAAGCTCTATCGAGAGTTTCGCTTTATAGGCGAGCGGAAGTATCGGAAATCAAAAGAAGAGTTCCAAGGCTTGTTAGATCGAATGGAGCAGTATGCTGAGATATACAGAAGATTGGATCGCAAACAGAAGGATTTTTTCTCTGACTATACTTGTTTAGTTTTGAATAGGCGTGAAACATTGAACTTGACTTCCTTAATACCTCTATTCATGGTACTAGTGCAGAAATTAGGTTACAGAAACAGCGAAAGTATCGACCAAGCTTTTCGTATTATTGATAGTTATCTAATGCGCCGCGTAGCAGTCAAAGCATACTACTCTAGCTTTGATGACGTCGCATTTGATTACGTCCAAGTTATTCGTGATGCATCTGAAGAGGCAATACATTCAGTTCTAATTGATCAGCTAGAAAATAATACAACCCGATCTAATCGTTGGCCAAGCGATCAAGAGATTATAAGACATTTGCATGAGGCTGACATGTACAACCACATTTCAAGTCAGAAAAGACAGCTGCTTTTGCGCGGAATAGCTGAAAAAATGCATGATGAGAAAGATAAAAATTTGACAATGCCTTTTAGTCCGAAAGATGCGCTTACCGTTGAACATGTTGCTCCACAAGATTGGAAGCGTCACTGGAAAAATGATTTGGGATATGGTACCACTGAAGAAGACCAGCGAAAGTTAGATAAGTTGGTTAACAGAATTGGTAACCTGACTATTGTAACCAAGGCATTGAATCCAAAGCTATCTAATCATCCCTGGAAGTACAAAGCTGAACTTCTTGCTGATGATAATCTAGAAATGAATAGACGACTGTTGTCCGATATGAGCAGCGATACTTGGAATAAAAATGAGATTGAGCGGCGCACTGAGTTAATTTCGAATTATGTAATTCAAATATGGCCTAATTCGTCAACTTTGCGTGAAGAAATGGGAATCCAAATCCTTAAAGCTGATACAGAAAAATCCATATCTGGAATCTCCAGAGAAGATATCATAAGACTTATAGAAAGTGTAACTGAATCAGGCATCGAAGATGGATGGATTGACATCGATGGACTGAATAAGCGTAATCGAGGAGATCGATACGGTCGCTATGTAAACATAGGGAGCGATGGCGACTGGTATTGTTTCTGGTTTGGTGTAAGTGAAACACCCAATAGTCTTGAGTTGAGTGGTTATCGACCGAATAATTCTAAGGACATACTGATTGACGTACCGGAGGAAATTGGCTTTAATGAACTGCTTGAATACACTACTTCCAAAGTTCGGGAAACGGCTAATTCCCTTGACGAATTTTAGCACATCTAAGAAAGAGCAACTATTAAATATAATTCCCATATTTTTTAGCCGAAGCCATGGCGGTGAGATTCTTTGTCCTTTGCGTGTTGCGTGGCGCTTACGCGGACATCTGTGCCCGCTCCTGTTCCACCAGTAGCCGGCGGAGGATTTTGCCGGAGGCGGATTTGGGGATTTCGGCGACGA
>JAPORV010000362.1 GCA_026710055.1 Aestuariivita sp. | reverse complement strand
CTCCCCTACGGTAGGTAACCGTAAGTTGGATGGATGAATGGATTGTTCGTGCAGATGCAACGCGTTTCGGGAGGGCATGTTAGCCCTCCCCTACGGTTCATGAAATACTCTTTCAACAGCCCCGTTTGATTACTCGTAACGGAGTTCCACTCGTCTATTCATAGCATTCGCATAAGGGCTGTCACCCTCTACAGCTAGTTCGTCTTCACCACGACTCTCGGTTCTGATATTGGAAGGCGAAACTCCCATTTGAACTAATATCTCTGCAACGGCTTGTGCTCTTTTTGATGCAAGCTCCTTGTTATAGCGACTGGACGCTATCGCATCGGAATGTCCTACCAAAGTCACGCTAGCTCTGCTGTTAATCAGATATTGAGAATGTAATTGCAACAAATTAAGGCTTGTTGCCGAGACCATGGTACTTTTGTAATCAAAATAAACGATGGCTCGTGGTAAAGAAGCTCCCGATGCCCGTCTGCTCACAGGTTCATCGCCATATTCCTCACCAAACTCTTCTTCTAATTCGTCGCCGAACTCCTCGTCAAACTCGTCGAATTCTTCGTCAAATTCTTCATCAAATTCGTCTGCGAATTCTTCGTCAAATGCTTCGTCAAACTCTTCGTCAAATTCCTCATCGAATTCTTCGTCCATTTCGTCTTCCATAGAAATTTCAACGACTTCCTCGTCGTCTTCAAAAAACCAATCCCAGGTATTAGACATAGCAGCACACCCGGACAAAGCAAACATTGCCGATAAACCGATTAAAAGTAGCTTCAATTTCATTTTATTTCCTTCCTGATAAGTCTATTTCGTATTGGATTGAACAACCGATCAATCCGGGTTATAGCCGATAGTATAACACCTATTTTAAGGAATTCCCTAAAAGGCAAATGATGTTTCCCTATGCTATAATTTTCTCAAAAGCAAGCGTAATGAGACTGGAAATCCCTGATAATAACCACATTTTTGTAGTATCTGCACCGTCGGGCAGCGGTAAAACCAGCCTAATCAGAAAGGCATTGAAAGAGTTAAATAGCCTGAAACTATCTATATCGCATACAACTCGCCACCCTAGACCCGATGAAATAGAGGGACAAGATTATTACTTTGTTGATAAAAAGACTTTTAGAAAGATGATTGAGCAGAACGATTTTATTGAATATGCACTGGTATACGACAAATACTATGGTACATCAAAGTCCTATATAGAAAACACATTGGCTCAAGGACACAATGTCGTCATGGAAATAGATTGGCAGGGTGCTAGACAAATAAGGGCGTGTTATGACCACACTTTTTCTATCTTTATTTTACCGCCCTCGTTGACGACCTTACGGGAACGTTTGGAGGGGCGCGCACAAGATACGATAGAGGTAATTGATGCACGCATGAAAAAGGCGATTTCCGAAGCGGGGCATTTCAACGAATACAATTATACTATTGTGAACGATGACTTTGAGCGAGCCAGTGCCGAGTTTATCGCTGTTTTAGCTGGGCGCATAACTCCAACTGAGATTACCGCATCAAGAAAGTTACTTAGCAGAACGATTTCGGCATTCAATTTGAGCGATGAAGGAACAAACAATGAGTAGAGACGACAACATCATAAAAATCACCGACGTTGCTGCAAAACAAATACAGCAATCTATAAAACCGGAGGAAGCGAAAACGGTAAATCTGAGATTGGCAGTGATGCGCAATACAGACGGCAGTTTTCATTATGCGATGGGTATAGACGATCAAAACTACGAAGACGACATCAAGTTGCAGAGTAATAATGTCAATATAGTCGTGAACAGTGCCATGCTTAGTATGATGATGAATATGACCATAGATTATGTGGAGCTGGAAAAAGGGCAATATAATTTCATCTTCCTAAATCCCAACGACCCGTCTTATGTGCCGCCAGCCGATATGGATGAATGAGTTGCGTTTATAGTCTACACCTACGGGGGAATGATTTAGAAATAGTGCTTTCTATGTTTGCGCCTAGTGCCTGCTCGTTGCGTAACAATACCCTTGATGCTCGGCTTGTCAGTTATATCCAATGTAGGATAACCAGGGTTTAAGGCTTTAATGAGATATTTTCCTTCCTCTATGCAAAGCTGCCTGAAGATAAATTCTCCATCCACTTCGGCAATAACATAATTGCCATCTTCTGCTTCATTGGCAGGGTCTATAACAATAATAGAACCATCCGGAAACTCGGGAGACATGCTGTCTCCCAAAACGCGTAAAGCAAAGGGTTCGCTTGCTTCGCATCCGCTACCTTCTAATGAAATTTTAGGTACGTCACTCATCTATGTGTTCTTTTCGGTAATCATCTAATCGTTATCTTGACTACGATTGAAATTCTGTGTTCGGCATTTTTAGGTAAACATGATTTTAGGCAAACACGATCCAAGTCGTAGCAATATATTTTACACCCTCCTGCAAAACCACACCTCTATGTTCGTGGGTCCAAAAAGGAGGGAACAAAAGTAATTTGCCCTGCTCAGGTTTGATGCAAACCTGCTGAACTAGAAACTCAGTCTCACCGCCAGGTCCCGACACATCGTTTAAGTACCAAATAGCAACCAGTTGGCGATTGCTAAAATCATGACT
>JAPORV010000380.1 GCA_026710055.1 Aestuariivita sp. | reverse complement strand
TGAGCAATTATACCAACTGTCCACGAAATTTCAAGAGTAGATGTCAACGGGTCCAAGAACATATGAATCATAAATCAGATCCAGCAACCAATTTTGATTGTCCTTCATAGGAGAATATTGAATGACTGGTCGGTGTGAAATTCCCTTGATTTCCGTGTGACGAAAATACTCAACAGTATACTTTAGATTTTGTTCATTCATCCACGCCGGATCTTCAAATCGGTTCGGAGGAAAATAAAGAAGGGGACCAATTAACGCCGTGTTTAATTTTGAAATATGCTCATGAAAATTAGATCTAATAAAAGAATTTTCGTTTTTTGGAAATTTATCCCAATGTTTGAAATTAAGTGGTACATCATAACTCGCTTCAAACTCTTCCTTAAAATAAATCAACGTTATCTCATCTTCAAAAAAGCCCTGTGTGAATTCCAGACAACTTAATGCATAGAACCGGCCATATGTGATATACGAGGGACTACGAAGCTTGTAGACCTTCCGTTTTTCCATATCGGAATCATCAAAAACTGTTCCATGAGCATTGATCATCGCGGAAACAATATACGCCAGTAAGATGCTCTTGCCAGATCCATTTGCGCCAACCAAGATAAACGGCTTAGGGAATCCGTTATCGTGAAATTGCAATTCCTGTTGCAGCTGATCGATTGGCCCCGTGTTTTCAATTCTGATCTTTTGAAGATACACGATTGCTCCTCTCTGAAAGGCATTAAAAATATTGGAATCATCGTAGAGTTTGTTTGCTCCACTCCGTTAGTTGCAATGAATGCAATTTCATTTAAGGGTTTCGCTGAGAATCGTGTAAAATACACTCTTACGTACGTTTTCGCCCTCTACTGTAATCAATCCTGAGCGTTTCTGCTTAGGCTAAGCGGGGTTCAGCGCACAAATTATACGATGCCCCCATTAGATCCCGGAAACTGCCATCCCATCTGAGTAACGGAGTTGATAACGGCGCACGACACTTCGGCTACATGTTTCTGCGTCTGCTTCAAGAAGGCACAATCTATCCCTCTGCCAAACCTTTCAAGATTTCGATCAACAAACAACGGCTGCGATGCGCCATTCCCATCGGGGGCTGACCATGACCCATGGCATAGGACATTCCTGAGTTGGGCCGCCTCTTTCAGAGCATCAAGTAACATATCCAGATCGGCCACGGTTGCCTCCGGGTGATCACGTACAGCTTTTCCAAACTGATCAATAAGATGTCCCAAGGAATCCGTCAGCGCCTTTTCAAGCATCAACACCCATTCTTCAAAAACAGTGTCGACTTCATCAGGCTTATAGCGTCTGGTCGCCTTAAAACAGAAAATTGCTTTACCGAGAACCTCTTCCAAAAATCCGTATGTTGCCACTGTTCGCCCCAAACATTCCCAAAAATCAGCAGTATGGCGGTGCGTAGGAAAATCGGAGGGAAGAGCATCGATATTTACCAAGCGAGCAATCATTTTTATACAACCTGATTAAATGCAAATTTCATCCTTTGATCAAATACAGTTTAAAATCCTGTTCCTTGCGTTTTTGCTTAATCGGGTTTCTTCATCCAAGGAAAGATTATCAAACCATACACCAATCGCCTGTCTGATCACTTGTGAACGGTGTGCATCCCAATAGCTATCTGAAGCCATTGTATCCCCCTCAACAACGCTCCAGGATCTTTCATACTTCACCCCATCTACGATGAACCTTACAACCGCTTGAAACCCGCGATTTTCAAAGTTTTGAGGATTATAACTTTTGCTAAAATACTGGCCTAAAAATCAAACCCGTGGCTTGAGTGACAGTCTATTCCCGCGATCGCGGGAAACTCGCGGGCGATCCGAAGACCGCCCCGCGTGGGTTAGCTGCTAGCCAAGACGCACTGGTTGGTGTTGGCGTCCCAGCGCCTGTCCGTCTGTACGTATTTGCAATTCAGGCATGACTGAACCAAAGACTGAGTAGTCTCGGCAAAACATCCGCTACTCCCCGGGGTCGGGGCCCAAGGCGTGGACGGAGGGTTTGGATCGGCGGGGGTTGTGAAATAGACCCCAGCGAATGGTTTGTTGGAGTAAAGAGTTCCGCTATCTGAAGAATACATGGCTAGGCAATAGCTTGTCCCCGGCTTTGTCCGAAGCGTTTGGGTCCATGCGGTAAGGGTAAGCCTTCCGCTGATTCCGTTTATCGCTGATTGTGGAGGTTCCTCGAAAACGCAGGCATTTTTGCCCTGCGTCCATACGCCATAACGCATGATATACGGCAGATTGAAAGCACAATCTGTACCATCGAGATTGCAATTCGTTAAAAGGTTCTCGATCACCGGGCTTAAATCTGCGCTGTAGGTGATCTCCCATTCACGGTTGCTATTCAGCGTTGCGGTTGTGGGAAAAGTAAAACCTTGAGCGATGGTGCCTATAAGCGTCCCGGTTGTTGTCTGCGCGGCAACCGGCGCGGCGATCACCGTTGCCGCCAGCGCGGCGGCCGCGAACGTCACAAGTCGCCTCACGGCCGATCCCCGAAATCCATTGGGGGGGGGGTAAGTGCGTTCGTGTTCATTGCCCGTTCCTTTCAAGATTGACCGCGTTTCTCGCCTCTCATATTTGAACGGAGGCGCG
>JAPORV010000316.1:1506-2615 GCA_026710055.1 Aestuariivita sp. | reverse complement strand
CTAGGCATTGGAGAAGGACTAGGCATGTTTTCAAGAGACATATCTGCACATTCCTCAGATTCAACCCCAGCGGATATCTCTTCGCGGCATATTTGTTGATATTGGCACATTACAATTTGAAGCGGATCAGATAGTCCCGAACATGCTCCAGCACTTTGAGTTGACCGAGGATTAACCCCAGCACCTGCATTAATTTCCAAAGAGATACCTTGTAAAATCGAAAATTTATATTTAAGGGTTCCGGTACCGGTAATCACAACCTCCCACCGCCCCGGCGTAGAATTAGAGATGGTATAAAATCTTGCCCTCGATGTCATGATCCGGCTAACCGGAGAGGGTCCCACCGATGGTCTAACAATGACATCGTCTAACCTGCCGTTTTCTACCTCCACACCAATAGTTATCACATCAGTGTCTTCGGGCACAGACTCAATTTCTCGGATAGTGCCGTCAAGTGGAATAGTTTTGTTAGATAAGTCTGTAGTGTGGAACAAATCACCGCCAGGAATACTGTCCACAAGCGCGTAAATGAGAACCTCGCGATGCCGTGCCGGAACTATCGTATTATAGTCACCGCCGGTCTCGGCTGCCAGCTGATTCAAACCGAAATTGAATCGCTCACCTATTGCTATCACATTTATGGCAATATTGTTTTCTTTGAAAAAGTTGAGCGCAGAAGCCGAAGGTGATGTAGCAGTATCGGAAATCACTATCACAACATTATGGTCGTTCATAAGCCTATTCAAGTCGCTCTCAAAAATTGTTCTTACCGAACTCAACTTCTGGTCTAGGCTATTTCGGGTTTGAGGATTGTTTTGCAATATATTAGTCAGTCGCTGCTCTAAAGCCTGTTGGTTTTGCTTGACTTCGATTAAGCTAGATGTACTGCTTTGGTTAAAATCGAGCAACGCAACCCTTTTCTCTACTGCGTCTTGATCAATCACTAAATTTCCATTGAATATGTCGTCTACATCTACATTCTGAGCAAGAAGAGTAATTGTGTCTCTCAGTATACTTCCTACCGCTTCTTTATCCATTTCATTGATACCGGAGTCAATCACCATGACGATATTCTCCGAACCTGAAAGAAATTTTATGTTTGATTGCGA
>JAPORV010000316.1:0-1464 GCA_026710055.1 Aestuariivita sp. | reverse complement strand
GGGATGCAGCAATGTATCTATAGGAGGAACAGAAGCAGGCACACAAGTCTCGGTTGTGGCAAAGTAATCCTGCCTAGGGAACCATGCGTTTACTTCTAAGGATAAATTGCTATCGCATCTTTCGGGTTGAACTAGAACCTCCCACGCCGACTTACCATAGCACCTATTTTGCGCAGTACTAGGAGCAGGTATCCCCACATAATCGTCGGGATGACTATATCTAGTATAACGTCTATGATCGTTCATCATGGTCTGACGAGGATTATCGTTTTCTAGAGGATCCCCACAAAACTCCCCTGAGGTTGCACCGAATTCCCTGTATTCGTCATAAACTTTCAGCGCGGCATGGGATAATTCATGCACAATAACCCTACCCAAAAATCGATCAACTTCGTTGGGTTGATAGTAGCTTCCATAATATGCAACGATACTGGGCTTCAACCCTACAAAAGCTCCGACATACGAATAAGAACGTCCCTCGCGCTTATAAAGTGCAATATCCGAGGAGGATTTTCTATGTCCTCTTAAAACCGAAATATTGCGTATTCTTGATTTTCCTAAAGTCGTCTCACACCAAGTTTCGCTAAAGTCGCGAAGTTGTATCTCAAGGTTGCTACGCTCGGTAGGTGTCAGTTGCCATGCTCTCTCTACTACTACTACTTGGGGAGTGGTCTTAGATATTTCCTCTATTAACGAAATTGACAAATCGCATAATAGAATCCCATTTTCGTCCTTCTCGCATTTTGATTGTGCAAAAATCGTTTGCGTACATAAGCCCAAGAAAATAAATATTGCTAATCTCAACAATACTGCTGAGCATGTAGGCACGTATGTGCCAAATTGATAGTGCTTTTTCATTATCCCCCCCTTTTGTAATTCAAACTTGGTTCACAAGTTTATTGGATATTATATGACACATTATATACTAAATACTGATAATACAACCCCCTCTCAATAGATGAATAATACTCGTAATCAACCGCCGTCCAACTGGCAACAACAGCTAAGCAATGCTATTACCGACACTGCTACATTGCTTAAGGCATTGGAAATCACACCGGCGCAAGTTAGAAATATGGGGATTGACTACAACCCCGGATTCCCGCTGAAAGTACCGCAAAGCTATTTATCACGCATCAATAAAGGTCAAGCCGACGATCCTTTATTGCGCCAAGTGTTGGCTTTGGAGCGCGAGCGTATATCGGTGCAAGGTGAGAGCAACGACCCAGTGGGAGATCTGCAAGCTCGCCAATTAGCAGGATTGATTCATAAATATCGTGGGCGTGCCTTGTTGATTGTGTCGGCTGCATGCGGAATCCATTGTCGCTATTGTTTTCGCAAAAATTTTCCGTATAGCGAAAATATCTTGGCAAACAATTTAGAGGCAATATGCGACTATCTGATGCAAGCACCGGAAATAGACGAGGTGATATTGAGCGGCGGCGACCCTTTGAGTTATAGCAA